>JADFGI010000205.1 GCA_022567815.1 Nitrospinota bacterium | reverse complement strand
CTTTTGCTCCGAAAGCTCTGCAAAAATTTGCCGAAGCAAAACTTCCTGGACCTAAACCTTAATTATTGGAACTGGGCCAATCGGAAACGAAAACCTTTATTTGAACTATCACATCCCTTCAAGTTTTTCGGCGAGGCGGTCCATTTCTTCCTGCGTGTTCAGTTCAGTGGCACAGAGTAGCAGGCTGTTCGCAAGTTCGGGGTAGTGGGTTTTAAGGGGGACTCCGGCGAGGATGTTCGCCTCCTGCAAAAGGGTGTCGCGGATTTCTTCGGCGGGTTTGGGGCATTCCAGAACGAATTCGTTGAAGGTGTCGGCATCGAAGCGGATTTTGAATCCTTTGATCTTGCGCAACCGGTTTTTCAAGTAATCCGCTTTCCTCACGTTCAACAATGCGACTTCCCGCAATCCCTGTTTGCCCATTGTGGCAAGATAAATGGTCGCGGCCAGGGCGCACAATCCCTGATTGGTGCAGATGTTGGATGTGGCCCGCTCTCTTCTAATATGCTGTTCGCGGGTGGACAATGTGAGGACGTAGGATCGCCGCCCTTCCCGGTCCACCGTTTCCCCGGCCAGTCTTCCCGGCAGTTGGCGCAGGAACTTATCCTGCGTGGCGAAAAATCCCACATAGGGTCCGCCGTAGGACAGGGGAAGACCAAAGGACTGCCCTTCGCCGACGACGATATCCGCGCCCCGCTCTCCCGGAGGTTTCAGGATGCCCAAGGATAGCGCCTCCGCCACCGCCACGATCAAAAGCGCTCCCCGGTCCGTCAATTGTTTTTTCAACCCGGCGTATTCTTCAACGACTCCGAAATAGTTGGGACTCTGCAAAACCACCGCCGCGGTTTGATCGCTCAATCGATTCAGTATGGAGTCCAAATCGGTTTTTCCGTTGGCGGAAAAGGGAACTTCAACGAGTTCTATCTGATTGGCCCTGGTATAAGTTTCGACCACCTGCCGGTATTCGGGGTGTACGGTCCGGGAGATTAAAATTTCCTGCTTGTTGGTTATCCGTTGCGCCATAATCACGGCTTCGGCGAGGGCGGACGCGCCATCGTACATGGAGGCGTTGGCGATATCCATGCCGGTGAGCATGGCGATCATGGTTTGGAATTCAAAAATCGCCTGCAGGGTTCCCTGGCTGACTTCCGGCTGATAGGGGGTGTAGCTGGTGGCAAATTCTCCGCGTAAAATCAAATGGTCGATCAAGGCGGGGCTGAAGTGGCGGTAAGCTCCCGCGCCGAGGAAAAGAGAAACTTCTGCCGCATTGACATTGCGTTTTTGCGCCCTGCCTAGAAAGGCCGTCAATTCCAATTCAGAAAGGCTCTTGGGAAGGCCGAGCTGTCTTTCTCCCAGACGCAATTCCTGCGGGATGCTGTCAAATAATTGCTCAATATTTTTCACGCCAATTTTGGCGAGCATTTCACGTATGTCTTTTTCGGTATGGGGAATGTACCGCATCGAATAAAATATTTGTTGAAATTATCGGGTTAAGGAATGGACCTCGCCTGCGGCCTCCCGGGCGAGGGGAGAAAATAAAAACTTCTTCCTCTAATATAAGACGCCCACAGGAAGACTTATAATAAATTTCAACTGGAAAAGGCAACCAGTGACCAGCGTGACGCTGGATTCATCTTGCGGGGGATGCACGGTCACTGCTCCTGTTCACATTGCTTACTGTATTGTTCCGGCGTCAGAAGACTTTCCAATTCCTTGGGGTCTGAAAGTTCTACTTCGATAATCCAACCCTTGCCATAGGGTTCGCTGTTGACCAGTTCCGGTTGCGTCTCCAGGTCGGTGTTTACAGCGACAACTTTGCCGCTGGCGGGAGCGTAGAGGTCGGAAACGGTTTTGACCGATTCCACGACTCCCATCGTATTCTCTATGGTGATCTGCGAATCAAGCGCAGGCATTTCCACGAACACCACGTCTCCCAGTTGATCCTGAGCGAACTGGGTGATACCGATCACGGCTTTACCGTCGTTGACCCGGATCCATTCATGTTCTATCGTATAGCGAAGATCTTTTGGAACCTCCATGTTTCCTCCATAAAATTTTAAAGGGCTGTCCTAGATAATCAGCCCATCTAGTGTTTAACTCCAGGAGGCACAAAAGGCGGTTTCACTATCTCCGCCGGTACCTGCTGATTCCTGATTCCGACGGCCAACCGGGTTCCCACCTGCGAATGTTCTGGAGATACATAACACAATCCAATTCCCATATTCAAGGAAGGGGAAAATGTTCCACTGGTCAATTCGCCGACCGGCTGGCCTTCCGCAAACACCGGGTAATGGGGTCTGAGTACACCTCTTTGCAGAAGTTTTATCCCCACCAGTTTTCTTTTTAGTCCGGCCTCCTTTTGCTTATTCAAACTTTCTTTGCCGACAAAATCCTCTTTTTGCAGTTTGACCACCCATCCAAGGCCCGCCTCCAGCGGAGACGTTTTCGCCGTGATGTCATTGCCATAGAGCGCATACCCCATTTCCAGACGCAGGGTATCACGCGCCGCGAGGCCGATTGGCTGGATATTGAAGGATTTCCCTTCTTCAAGGATTTTCAGGAATAGCGGCTCGGCAAGGCTGGAATCAGTGTAAAGCTCGAATCCATCTTCGCCTGTGTATCCGGTTCGGGAGATTATACAATCATTCTTGTGGATTTTTGCTTTTTTAAAATGGTAATATCTCAAATCATTCAGGGACACATCACACAATCTTTGTAGCAATTGCTCGGAGTCTTTTCCCTGAATGGCCAGTTGGGCGGTTTCCGCACTGGTGTCGCTGACTGTTACGTCGTAGGCGGCGGCGATTTTGCGGACCCACTGGAAATCCTTATCAGAATTGGCGGCGTTGACGCACAGGAAATAATGATCCTCCGAAAACCGGTGGACCAGCAGGTCATCCACCACGCCGCCATCTTCATAGCACATGACGGTATAAAGGATGGAATGATCCAACATTTTTTCAATATCATTGGTGACCAGTTTTTGCAGAAGTTTTTTGGATTCTTTTCCCCGGATGTCCATTTCTCCCATATGACTGACGTCGAAAATACCGACCCCATTCCGAACGCATAGATGTTCCTGAATGACACCTTTATATTGGATAGGCATGTCCCAGCCAGCAAAGGGAACAAGCTTTGCGCCCAATTCCTTGTGGATATTATAGAAGGGTGTGGTTTTCAACTCTGTGGAAGATTCTTGAGACATATTTGTGGAATCTGGTATCTTGGATAGAAAGGACCATGCTGGTATAACCAAATTTCCCTGAGAGTTCAAGAAAGAAAGCAAGGGGGTCTTAGGGTTCGCTCAATCTATTTTGGGAAACATAGTTTTAAGGGGATCTCTAGTAATTTGATATTTTTGTATTTGCTATCGCCCGCTCTCTGATGTATATGGGCAAGCTCCCGGTAATTCTTAATTTTTCGATGCGCCCTTATATTTTGGCATTGTGGATGGGAGAAAAACATTTGTTTAGGAAATACGTATGAATTTGATGCAGACCGATAAAAAATTTGATGCCGTCCTGGTGGCGGGAGAAGGGGAGTCGAGCTACAAGGTTTATCATCAGCACAAGGCGTTCCTGAAAATAAACAACAAGTGCATCATCAATTATGTTGTGGATGCTTTGCAAAAAGTGAATTCCATTCGGGATATTTATATTGTGGGACTTCGTGACAAGTTGAATGAGATTTTCAAGAGCAGTGAGGCTGATTTTGAGTATTCGAAACCGATTCACATTATTCCGCAAAAAAACAATCTTTATGAAAATATCTGGCATACATTTTTACAAACGATTCCTGACGGGGAAAATATGCAGGATCTGGAAAACTCCGCTTACGCAGATAAAGCCGTTTTGATTGTTCCCTGCGACTCCCCTTTGCTCACACCCCATGAAGTGGAGCATTTTATCAGTCACAGCCAGATCGAAAATCACGACCATGTCCTTGGGCTGACATCAAAGCAGAATTTGGAGTTTTTTTATCCCAGAGACGGCAAGCCCGGTATCAAAATGGCTTATCTGCATTTGAAGGAAAACAGTTACCGGATCAACAACCTGCATCTGGTGAAACCCATTCGCATCGAAAACCGGGAATACATCCAGAAGATGTACCAATACCGTCACCAAAGGAACTTCAAGAACATGGTGCTTTTTGGGTTGTCCCTTTTGGGCAAAGACAAGGCAAAGCATTATCAATATTACTTTGGGGTGCAGATGGGTCTGCTTTTCGCCAGTCTGGGACTGGAGTCGATGGTCCGGGTTTTTCGCTCTCTCACGCCGAAAAAAGCGTTGGAAAAAAGTATATCGAATATTTTGAAAGCCCGGTTCATGGGACTGGAAGTACCTTATGCCGGAGCGGCCCTGGATATTGATAATGATAGAGATTACGAAGCCATTAAAATCCGCTTCAATGAATGGCGGGAATACCTGAGTCATCCGGAAAAATCTCCCCTCCCCTTATCCCAGTGAAAAATATATTTTAAGGGCGCCACGAAAAAATTCAGTATCGCCAAGCGACTGCCTTTTGATATCCAAGAGCAGGCGATAGCAAATACAAAAATATCGAATTATTAGATTTCCTCTTTATAATTATGAAACAGAATCAACTGCGTAATTTTTCAATCATCGCCCATATCGACCATGGGAAATCCACCCTTGCGGATAAACTGATCCTGGCCACAGGCGGTCTTCAAAAACGCGAGATGAAAGAACAGGTCCTGGATAATATGGATCTGGAACGCGAGCGGGGCATCACCATCAAGGCACAAACAGTGTGCCTGAATTATAAAAATGCTAAAGGGGAAAAATACACTTTCAACATGATCGACACTCCGGGCCATGTGGATTTCACCTATGAAGTTTCCCGGAGCCTTGCCGCTTGCGAGGGCGTTTTGCTGGTCGTGGACGCCACCCAGGGAATTCAGGCCCAGACTCTGGCCAATCTTAATCTGGCCATGCAACACAATCTACATATCATTCCCGTCATCAACAAAATTGACCTTCCCAGCGCCGACCCGGAAAACGTCAAGCAGCAGTTAGAGGATATCTGCCAAATCGAGGCGGACGGAGCGGTTCTGGTCAGCGCCAAGGAGGGGATTGGCATCGAAGAAGTGATGGACGCGGTCGTGGCCTATATCCCGCCTCCCTCCGGCGATCATGACAGCCCCCTCAAATGCCTGCTGTTCGATGCCTGGTACGATTCTTACCGGGGAGTGATTGTCCTGGTAAAAGTGAGAGACGGAACCCTGCAGGTAGGGGATGAAATTGTCATGATGGCCACTGGCAATAGTTTTGTGGTGGATCATCGCGGAGAGCTCCTGGCTGAAGGGCGTCAATTCGAAGAAGATTTTATTCTGATTGACCTGGATGTAAATGAATTAAGAGACTTTCGGCATAAAGATCCAACTTTCAAATTGGATAAAAAAGAGTTCAACTCTAAATATGAAGTGGAATTTATCGCACTTGAAGCTCCTTTAGAGGCACCTGAAAAATCAACCCTTCTTAAAAGGACCGATTCACACTTGGAAGGTTTTGAGGAAATCTACCAGGCGCTTGTCCTGGGCACTAAAGACTATGTGTCTAAAAATGGTTTTACAAAAGTCGTTATCGGGCTGAGTGGTGGAATAGATTCAGCGCTCACGGCTGCGTTAGCCGTGGACGCCCTGGGTTCGAAAAACGTCATCGGCATCATGATGCCAAGCGAAATCACTTCTGAAACAAGCACCAGGGATGCAGAAGTGTTAGCAGCTAATCTGGAAATCCGTTCAGATACAATACCCATTAAAAAAGCATTTGATGCCTACCAGGAAACGCTCAAAGAGATTTTTAAAGACAGCCCTCAGGACATCACTGAAGAGAATCTC
>JADFGI010000204.1 GCA_022567815.1 Nitrospinota bacterium | reverse complement strand
AAGTCCTATGACAAAGTATTTTGTTTTCGCTCTTTTAAATACGTGGAGAATCCCGACCGAGCCATCGCCGAGATGGAAAGAGTGCTGTCGCCTGGCGGGACGATACTTTTGGAGGTTTCAAATAATTCCCTTCAGAATCTTGCCGCTAAATCCATATCAAAGCTCGTTGTCAAAGTTATGCCCGACTTACCCGTTGATAGTAAATGGAGATATTTTGCCAACGCCAACTTTTTTTCGCCGGCGGATATTGGCAAAGTACTGCCTAAACATAATCTGAAGATAGTCAAGGATCAGCCTCTTTTTATTTTACCTTCTGTGAAAATGGTGTCCGCCCTAATCTTATTGGATAAAATTTTATTTCTGATATTACCCAAGAGGTTTTTTGCTAGAAGTTTTCTTTTTTTAATTTCAAGATGATACTGACCCTTGTTTTTTTCTGTCTAATTTCTTATTGGAGGCTTCCTTTTTTGTTTTTCCTACAAGACGAGTGGCTTGTCTTTGGCTTGGCAATAAGTCAAGGGCCCGCCCTTATCCTTCGCGGCTTATTTTCGCCAACTTTAGCCCACTTTATTCCAGTTACTAACGCCTTAAACTATTTCCTTTTTAACATTTTTGGTTTAAATTATTTTTCTTATGCAGTCTTAGGATCTTTTATTCACCTCATAAACGGAGTCTTAATCTATTTATTGGCCAAACTCCTGGTTAAGGGGAATCTTTTTCCCCTTGTGGCAAGTGTGGTTTTTATCTCTCTTTCGGCCGCTTCCCAGTTGGTGATGTGGGCTTTTGTTAACCTGAGCATGCTTTCCTTAACTTTTACGCTCTTGGCCTGGATTCAAATTTTAAAGATTAAATCGCAGAAACAAATATCCTGGCTGCACTCCTTTGGGGTATTGCTTTTCGTGGTCCTGGCAATTTTAACACTGGAGAACGCAGCCGGGATTTTGATATTTCTGCCACCAAGGCTTACTGGCTTCCCGTAGACGCTAAACCTAACAATGATTCGAATTGGATTATTGTGGACAGTATCACCTCCAACTTAAAACGATTGTCCTCAAAACACGTTCTTGTGGTGGCGGACAGTTGTTATTCGGGGACCATGACCCGAAGCAACCGCATTACTCTTTCATCCAAGACCTCGCGCGAAAAGTATTTGCAGAAGATGTTGAAGAAAGCATCGAGAACTCTGATCGCCAGTGGCGGGAACGAACCCGTATCGGACTCAGGAGGAGATGGGCACTCTATTTTTTCGGATGTATTTTTAACGGCTTTGAAAAATGCGGATGAAAAAGTTTTTACTGCCGAGGATTTGTTTTACGGTTCCATCAAGGAATCTGTGGCGGGTAGGGCGGATCAAACACCTGAATATAGTATCATAAGAAATTCAGGTCATGATGGGGGCGATTTCCTGTTTGTAAGGGAATAAAAATTGAGTTTTCATATTTTTTCCCGGTAAGGCATTCGTTTGAATTCCGTTTGCGACTCAAGACGCTAAAAGTTTTTCCAACCTTTCAAATGCATGCAAGTGTTAAATTCCATAATACTAAATGGCCGGTGGTCGGTAGTGGGGATTTCTAAAGGAGTCCTTGTGAGTTTCGCTTTCTGATTAAGAGTTGGAAATTTTTTTCTCACTTGCACCCGGCACCCCGCCTCATCCAGGTCATATTGGGCCATATCAAACGCGCTCCCATCAATTCGTTCCGGCGCACTCCCCACGCATCCCGCAAATAACAGGCTCAACGCGAGTCCCGTCAAGAATTTCCATCGTGGCGATTCCATAATGAAATTGTACCACTAAAATAAACCTGAAATCGTACTCTGGCCTTGTGGAGCGGTATTATCATTGTTAGTCTCAATGAAATAGTGCCATTCATTCGAAATAACTGAGGTGGAAGCGTGAAAAATGCCAGATGGTCTCGCTCGTTGGGTTGTAAAATGGCGGTTTTATCCATGATGGTACTGTTTTTTCTCCAAATCGGAATTTTGACACCATTTGCCGATGACCTTATTAGAAGGGCTCAAGAGTCAATGGTTGAAAAGGGGATTGATCCCGGTCCTATCGACGGTATTTGGGGTCCGTTAACCAGAGGCGGCGTGATTGAATTCCAAAAAAGGGAAGGGCTGACCGTAAGTGGACGGTTGGACGATGCTACGAAAAAAAGTCTGTTCTCGATTCCAGAAGCGCCTCCATCAGATATAAAAACTGCCACGGAACCATCCGCACAGGAAAAGTCCAGTCCCGACGTTCCAGTGGTCGTTCATGAGAAACAGAAAGAAGAAGAACAGAAGACCAGTGATGTGCCTGAAGTAGCGGCTACCGTGGTCCCGGTCCCTGAAAAATCCGAACCTGCTGAATCGGCTGTGGCAGAACCCAAAGTCGCGGCTCAACCCTCTTCTCAAACAAAAGCTGTCAGCAAACTTCCCCCCGGAATTGTCGGAAAGGGGAAGTATGAAGAGACAACGGTGAGTGCTGGAGGCTCTATCAGCGGGGTGATCCACTTTAGCGGCAAGGCTCCTGCGCCCATTATGGAAGATTTGAATAAGGGAAAAAATGTGGAATTTTGCGCGACCCATCCCGATACCCAGGAGGGCAATATCCGCCCCCGCGTTAAAGTGGTGGTTACGGACGGTAAGCTGAAAGACACCGTGGTATTCATTCAAAATATTGAAAAGGGAAAAGCATGGCCGACAGCGGTCACTAATTTTGATTTCAAATCCTGCGATATTTTCCCCAAGGTTTCGGTGGTCCGCAAAACCCCGAAAGGCATGAAAACGGGATTGTTCACCATCACCAATCATGACCCGGAAATCCTGCACAATCCGCACGGGTATTCAGTTGTCGGCGCCAGCCGAAAGACCCTGTTCAACAAACCCCTGCCTTCCAAGGGAGATGTCGCGGACGTCACCAAATCTTTTAAGCGGTTCAAGCCCAAAAAGGACAAACATTTTTTCCTGCAATGCGATCAGCATAATTTCATGGAAGCCGATGCCAGGGTGGTATGGAATCCTTACCATTCCATCAGCGGGGCGGATGGAGCTTTCAAAATTGATCAAATTCCTGCCGGAAAATACTGGGTGACGGCCTGGCACCCGTATATGGGAGAGGTCAGCAGGGAAGTGACTGTATCGGGGGGAGCCGATGTGAAAACTGACTTCGAGCTTTTCGGAAAATAGATGCTATCGATGAGACAAGGGACTGACCGTGTCCAGCTATCTCCTTCTGCCACTATCAGGGTTGGCTAAAAATCCCATAATCCTATGGCTGTAGCGGTAGTCGAAAATATTACGGCCCATCCTGGCAAGAATTAAATGTGAAAATCGCGACTTCGGTTGACAAGTTTTGTTAAATCCCACCAGTGGGTTTTATTCCCCGCCCCGCAACGCGGGGAAGAGATGCGGGGCTACCCCTACGGGGCATGAAGGCAAAGGTCGAATATCACACGCTTGCGAGTCCCAGAGAACCTCCTGATGAAAATGTCAGGATCAAAAATTCTGCACAATGAAAGGTATGGTCAGCCAAAAACCCATTGCACGTCAATATTGGGTCCAGCGTCACGCTGGCCGCTTGCGGCGGGGTCGTTGAATTAGAACTTTTCAACACACTTGAGAAAAGTTAAAATTTTAAAATTGAAACAGGTTTTAAGACTCAGTCGGAATCACCGAAGTAATCAGGCTCACCGAAGTAATCAGAAATATGTCCCTGAGCCTTCTGTTTTAATTGATTCCTTGATTTGTCCCTAAAATCTTCCCAGGTTAAAACTACTTTGAAACCAATATCGCCTATACGATCTTCAACAAAGAAATGATAGGATTTGTGTGTTTTTATTGGATTACAATCAACTTTAAAATCCTTATTCGGGTATTCTTCCGCTAGAATTTCTAAAATTAATTTTGTCCCAAGTTCAATAAATTCCACCTCCATTTTTTCTTTGTTTGCCTTATCCATTTATTTTCTTACCAGGAATTAAAAGCCACGACTTTTCTTGTGGATTAGGCCCTATCCCCTAAAACCTGCGACCCACCCCCCGGATGGTAAAATCAAACCCCTCCTTAGGGCTCCAGCATATTAGATCCGGGGGCGGGTCTATTAGGCTCATGGCTATCATTATTTTGTCAATCGAGGGATTTTGAATATTGTCCTCACTTGACGATCTGTCAATAGGAACCGCTCCCTCACCTTACCTGAGAAACCCCAATCTTGAGCCAATAAAAAGGGCCATCACGAAGGATGGCCCAAAATTTATTAACGTTTAAGGTGCGAATCTCGAACCTAAGATAATTTCCCAATAATATTTTCCATCGCTTCGGTTGGGAAGGCTCTCATGGTTTGAGTTGTCACATTGCCCAGCCGGCCTAAGGCTAATGCCAGGGCAGTGATTGTTTCATCATCTGGGGCCTCAACAATGACTTGAGATAGAAACCCCTAAATAGAGCGTCTGAGGCGGTTGGTTTTTAGGTCATTCCCTGGGCATCCCATCTAATACAAGCATTTATCTTTAATTTTTTCACCGCAACCCCCGATTGGATTGGAAAAGAAAGAATCTTGTCTGGCTGGGGCGAATCTAAAAATACAACCAATGAATGTCGATAACCTAAAAATTTTTTAGACTCAAGAGGGCTTGTGATAATAAGGAGAAATGCTTATGGCATCGTACACGGTTGCAAAAATCTCAGAAATACCAGAAGGGGATTGTAAGTCTGTTACAGTAGATGGAGAGGCGATTGCCTTATTCAACGTAGACGGCAAGTTTTACGCCACCGAAGACACATGCAAGCATCGCGGCGGATCGCTCGGAAAAGGAACACTGAATGAATCGATCATCACCTGCCCTCTGCATGGCTGGACCTACGACGTAACCAACGGCGCCTGCGAAATGAATCCGCAGGTCAAACTCAACACCTATCCTGTCACGGTGGAAGGCGAAACTATCGTTATTGAGAAGTGAATTAATGGAACCTGTTTGGCCTAAAGCCATTAATACGGCAAGGGGTCTGGCTTCCGGCATTTATTTACGAAAAAAAACGGTGGTCCTTCGAGGCCGCCGTTTTTTCATTCCCCCAGGTTTTCCCCCTCCCTTAACCCCGGCAATAAATTCCTAAATTCGCTATTTTCGTTGCCCTATTGACAAACAGGGACGCAGGGAACAAATTTTACATAACCATATAAAATGTCCAGCAATAAGGACTTTCAATATAAAAATAGACCTGTTGCTTGGGCCATCATCTATATTCCCCTCCATTCGGATGACCCAACTTTTCCCGCGAACAATTTTTTGAAAAGTGGCGACATGGTCACCTTTTGTGGAGGGAATCATGAATAAATTATTATTGTCCTCAATAATTTTAATTTTGGCCGCATCGATTTTTCTGTTTTCCAACCAAAGTTGGAGTGAAACCAAGGTCATCCCCTTGGGGGTTTCTCCAATAATCGCAACTGATTACATTCATTCGGTGATCGAAGCGGATCGAACCATTTACTCAAAAATGATTGTTGAGCGCCTTGGAGAGGCCATTTCCTTAAAGGCAACGGAAAACTGGCTACAAGAAAATACCCTGCCTCTTCCCGCCCAGTTCCTTTTATTGGCCTCGGAAAACGTCACCTCAAAGGGATTGGGGATGACCTACCGGCTCATGAGTTTATGGCCCATTAACCCTCAAAACCGCCCAAATGACAGTTTTGAAGAAAAAGGGTTGGAGGCTGTAAGAAAAAACCCGAATAAACCCTTTACGACCATTTTCACTACAAAGGGAAAACGGATGTTCAAAGCCGTTTATCCTGATAAGGCGGTGAGTAAATCCTGCGTCACCTGCCACAATGACCATCCCAAAAGTCCAAAAAAAGATTTCAAAATGGGTGGTGTGATGGGTG
>JADFGI010000203.1 GCA_022567815.1 Nitrospinota bacterium | reverse complement strand
TCATTTTCATATTTCCAGCATAGCGGAGATTAAGGCCAGCCAGGTGGCCCCGATATTGGGAGCCATCCGAAAGATTGCCCGCCACGCGGGGGGGCAAGTTTAGGGCTGACGTTCGCTACGCTCACGAGCCCCGGAGAACCTCTTGGGAAAATATCTGGAAAAAAATTTAGCACTATTCAGGATTTAACCAGCCATAAACCCATCGCGCGTTAGCACTGAGTCCAGCGTCACGCTGGTTGGGTCCAGCGGCTATGCTGGTGTGGGAGGAAGGGACACGCGGGGGGTTGCCGGATGGCTTCCCCCCCACGTTTTTTTCAGAGAATTTTTCGAGATTCCAACTCAACCTTTGGTGGAGGATTAGGAGTTAGGCTTTCAAAATAGTTTCCCTGAAAAATTTTATCAGCTGGATTGGTTTTTAAAATTGGTTGGGGTATCATTGGTCAAAATTAATCCCACTTGCTGGTCATTTAGTTTGCCACTTGGAGAAAAATCTTGAAAAAAATTATTATTGGGTTGTTTCTGGCGTTTCTTTTCACCTCTGCCTGCGAGGAGAAATTAAAGGAGCATCCCATTCCCGAAAGCTTGAAAAAAAGTATCATCAAGCAAAATGATCCCGTCCTTAAGCTGAAAGAAATTTCAGGAACGATCACCGTTGCTGAAGAATATGCAAACTCCATTCCAAAACATGCCAAGCTGTTTGTTATAGCCCGTTACAAAGGAGTTCAATCAGGGCCTCCTCTGGCGGTGCAACGCCACAACCTGGTGAGTTTCCCCTTCACCTATAGTATCGGTCCCCTGCATGTGATGCTTGAGGGAAATAAGTTTGAAGGCGACATCAGCATAAAGGCCCGCATTGATCAGGACGGCAATGCCAAGGCCAGCCCGGGGGATATCGAGGGTTCACGGATGGCCTCAGCCGGAGACAAGATGGTGGACATTGTTTTGGATCAGATGGTCCCGCCTGCCAAAATTCCTGAAAAGGGGGCGGATTCCGTCAGTGGAATTCTTCGCATCGACCCGGAAATGGAGAAAAATTTACCGGAAAATTGGAAATTATTTCTCTTTGCGCGGCTTGTGGGCGTCGACAGAGGACCGCCCCTGGCCGTCAGACTTTTCGAGTCGGTCAAATTTCCCTATTCTTTTACCATTGGTCAGGAAAATATCATGATGCCGGGTTCGGTGTTTACCGGTGAGTTGACCCTTACCGCCCGCATCGATCAGGATGGCGACGCTAAATCCAGCCCAAACGACCTGGAAGGAACTTTAACGGTCACCGCCGGGGACCATAAGGTGGAGCTTGTTATTGATCGGAAGGTTGGCCCCGCAACGCGGGGGGGATGAGGGGCTGACTCCTCCGCGGAGGGCGAACTTGCTCATGCCCGCTACGCGGGAGGAAACGTGGGGCAAACGCTTGCTTTACCCCTACGGGGCATGAAGGCAAAGGTCGAATATCACACGCTCACCAGCCAACCTATAAATCGTCGCTCTCGTCTTCGCGAGCGGCTACAAGCGGCGTGCCGATCCAGGGTTTCTGGATTTACTCCTTCCGGGCACGAAAGCTTCGGAATATTATAACGGCCTCGCTATGCTTGCAATGACGGTTTCACGAAGCAAGATACAATCCGCCACAAACCCATCGTAAGTCAACACTGAGTCCAGCGTCACGCTGATCCAGCCCTCAGGCTGATCCAGCGCTACGATGGAAATAATGCCGGAGGGCAAATAGCCCCAGCAGAAAAAGACATGCCTGGCTAAACAGGTCGCCGTGTTCGGAGTAAAAAGTTTTCTCCGATTGATTGGGCGTAATGTCGGTGATGACCAGATCCGTTTCAAACAGCTTTGTTGTTTGCCGGATGTTTCCGGTCGGGTCGATGGTTCCGGTGATCCCTGTATTGGCGGCGCGGACGATGGGGACCCGGTTTTCCACCGCTCTTAGAGCCGCCATGTCCATGTGTTGGTAGGAGGCGGCGCTTTTGCCAAACCAGGCGTCATTGGTGATGTTCACCAGAAATTGCGCTCCCTGGTCTACCGATTGACGGATCAGATCCGGGAAAATGATTTCATAGCAGATGGAAATGCCCAGTTTGTAGCCTTTTACATCGAATATTCCCACTTCCTTTCCCCGGCCGAAATCTCCGATGCCTTCCACCATTTTATTGACGAACCACAAAATGTCTTGAAAAGGCACGAATTCTCCAAAGGGCACCAGATGAATCTTGTCGTACCGCCCCAAAGTCTCGCCATTATCGCCTATGAGAAAGGCGCTGTTGTACGAGGTCCGCACCTTGTTTTCTACTTTAAGGTAAGGACTGCCGATTAAAAGCCGCGTCCCGGTACTGCGGGCGATGTTTTTTACGAATTCGGAATTTATTTTATCGAGGGAATAGTAAAAGGGAATGGCGGCTTCCGGCCACACGATGAGGTCGGGCTTTGAAGGCATGGCCTTGAGACTGAGCTCCCGATAGGTTTCCATCACTTGGTTCTGAAAAAGAGGATTCCATTTCAGGTTTTGGGGGATGTTTCCCTGAGCCAACGCCACGCGCAAGGAGGTGGCTTTGGAGGGTGGCTCTTCCCATTTATCCAGGGCCCTTTTGCCATAACCCAGCCATAAGGCCAAAACGGCAAGGGAAAATCCCAAAACCCGCACTGCGGGTTTTAAACTGAAACCTTGGGTCGAATCGTTTCTGTTACGCCCCAGCCAGGCGTTCAGCAAAAAATAAAGGCTGGCGTTGATAAACACAATCAACGTGGAGATGCCATAAACGCCTGTAATTTCTGCTACTTGAATGACGGGTAAATTCCCTGCCTGGGAGTATCCAAGGCCCAGCCAGGAAAATCCATAGGAGGAATGCGTGGAGCGTAAATATTCCAACGATGTCCAGATAACAGGAGCCAGCCAGAGGAAGGTCAATGGGTTGCCGCGACTCCATTTCTTGACCAGATAACAGAATAAAGCCAGGTAAAGGCTCAGGTAAGCGGCCAAAAGCAGTAAAATAAGGTAACTGACGAAGACGGGGACATTTCCGTAATTGATGATGGTGTTGGTGACCCAGAGCAGTCCAAAGAAATAAAAAACCATGCCCGTCCAAAATCCGAACAGGGTGGCACGGGCCAGGGGCTGGTCTTGAATGAGAAAAAACAGGGGAACCAGGGAAAACCAGGCCAGAAAACTCAGGTCTATTCGCGGATAAATCAAAACCAGCATGATTCCCGTGAGTGTCGATAATATCCAGGGTGGTCTGCCATTTAGAGTTAGCACTGGGTTTTTTTCCAATTATGAGTTATATTGTATTGTTGATTTAATATGGAAGGTAATTTGCTTTGAGTTCCCAAAAAGAATTGATAGATGGTTTTAAAAAGGTTTGCATTTGCCGAAATGTGAAAGCCAGGACCATCATGACCGCCATTCGACAGGGTACCTTGTCTTTTGAAGCTCTGAGGAGAAAAATCGGCGTCGGAACCGGGAATTGCAAAGCGAAAAGGTGCCGCACCCCTATTGAAAAAAGAGTCAGGGACTACAAAAAAAGCCTGGAACTGGAAAAGGAAATGGAACTGGAACTGGAAAACCCGCCCGTCTGAAATTGTCAGGAACCTATCAGGATAGAAATTCTCATCACGAAAACTCCACGGCTTTATTGAAGAGACGCCACCGCTTTAGCGATCCGCCCCATACCCTGCCTGATAACTTCCTGGGAGGTCGCGAAAGACAGCCGGACATTGTTGTCGGCTCCAAAAGCGATTCCCGGAACCAGGGCCACTTTGGCTTCCTGTAACAGGAACCTGGCAAACTCGACAGACCCCTTTACTGTTTCGCCGTGGTAGCTTTTACCATAAAAAGCTGAAAAATCCGGAAAAGTGTAAAAGGAACCTGCTGGACGATAACAGCTCACCCCCTCAATTTCCGTTAAAAGGTCCATGAGGATATTTCGTCGATTGGTGAATTCTTCCACCATGCGGACAACGTTATCCTGCGGACCCGTCAACGCCTCGATGCTGGCCGCCTGTGCAATCGAGGTGGGGTTGGAGGTGCTTTGGCTTTGCAGTTTGAGGACCTGCGTGACTATCTCCGGTTCCGCCGCCAGATATCCGATGCGCCAGCCGGTCATGGCATAGCATTTGGACATGCCGTTGATGACCACGCAATTTTCCTGCACTTCCTTGCCGAGCGAGGCAATGCTGATTTGTTCAAATCCATCAAAAACGATTTTTTCATAAATTTCATCAGAAATAATCAACAATTTGTGTTTCAAGGCGCATTCCGCGATACCTTCCAGTTCCTTCCTGGAATATGCCGACCCGGTCGGATTGGATGGACTGTTAATAATGATAGCCCGGGTGTGCGGAGTGACAGCGCCATCGATTTGCTCGGGAGTGACCTTGAACCCGGTTTGCTCGGAGGTTTGGACAATGATCGGGGTTCCTCCGGCAAGAAGAATCATTTCCGGGTAAGATAACCAGTAGGGGGCTGGCACGAGGACTTCATCTCCTTTTTCCCAAAGAACCTGCGCCAGGTTGAAAAAAGAATGTTTGGCTCCGCACGAGACAACGATTTGATTTCTTTGATAATTAAGGCCGTTATCCTGTTTTAATTTTTGGATGACGGCGTCTTTGAGCTCATTCGTGCCGCCGACCGGGGTGTAACGGGTGTCATTTTCCTGGATGGCGCGGATGGCCGCCTGCTTGACATTATCAGGTGTGTCAAAGTCCGGTTCCCCGGCCCCGAAACCAATGACATCCTCACCCTTTGCCTTTAATTCGTTAGCGAGAGCGGTGATTTCCAAGGTCAGGGATGTTTTGACCGTTTGAATGCGGTGGGAAAATTTCATCACAGATTAATTTCTTGAAATCCCTGGAGAACCCCTGGCGGAACCAGCTTGGAGATATCTCCCCCATGTATGGCAACCTCCTTGACCAGATTTGAGCTGAGGAAGGAAAATTCCTGGCTGGGAATCATAAAAAGGGTCTCAATCGTATCGTCAAGGTTACGGTTCATCAAACCCATCTGCAGTTCAAACTCAAAATCGGAAACCGCTCTCAGCCCTTTAATAATGATGGTCGCATTGTTTGATTGCGCGAATCGGGTCAACAAACTATCAAATGGGACAATTTCAATGTTTTCCAGATCCTGGATGGCCTCTGAGATAAATTTCACCCGCTTTTCTTGCGAAAAGATGGGGCTTTTGGTCGGATTCAATGACACCGCGACGATCAGCTTGTCGAAAAGCTTGAGCGACCGACACATGATGTCTAAATGGCCATTGGTTACTGGATCAAAAGTTCCGGGATAAATTGCGATTCGATTCATGGTGCAAAGGTTATTATTGTGGGGAAAAACGCTGAATTATATCCTTTATTCACGAATTCTCAAGCCAAAAGTCAGTCAAAATACAGCCTTTAGGCAAAAAAATTCGCTTAATTCTTGTGCCTGTTATTTGGGGATGATTATGAAGCGGAGATAGAGTATTCCTTAATTTTCCTCCATAGCGTGGCCCTGGAAATATTGAGATCTTTCGCCGTCCGCGACTTGTTCCAGCGGTTTCTTTCCAATGATTCCAGAATTTTCTTTTTTTTCGAGGCCTCCAGGTGCTCTTCCATGGGGTGAGAGGCGGGCGGGCTCAAGCGGTCTTTGACCAATAGTGACAAGAACGACACGCAGTTCACCAGCGGCAAAGCGTCTATGGCGATAGCAATCTGGAACGGTCAGAATAAAGAAAGAAACGGTCAGAAGGCCATCACTAAATGGCATGAGTTGAAGTACTAAGCCTGCTGATTGACGGAATCAACCCGGAGACAAGCACTAAACGCTCGCCTCCGGGTTTTCTTTTGCCCCAATGACCCTCCGCCGAGAGCGAGCTTGCTCACGCCGCTCCTCCGCGG
>JADFGI010000202.1 GCA_022567815.1 Nitrospinota bacterium | reverse complement strand
TCGGATTGGAACTTGCTGAAGCGGCAAAAAGACAAAAAGTGGACATCATCGGAACAGGAGATATGGGCATTGGCAACACATCGCCCAGTTCGGCAATTTTATCCGTCTTGGGCGGGGTACCGCCAAGCAAAACTACCGGACGGGGAACAGGAATTGATGACAAATCCTGGGAACATAAGGTTTGCGTAATTGAAGAGGTCATCAATGTCAACCGTCCTGATCCTGGGGACCCCATTGACGTTCTTGCAAAAGTTGGCGGTTTTGAAATCGCGGGAATCGTGGGTCTCATATTAGGAGCGGCGTCCAACCCAACTCCCGTTGTGATCGACGGAGTGATCTCAGTGGCGGCGGCTGTCATTGCCCTGCAACTAAATAAAAACGTTAAGGACTATTTATTCACATCTCATAAATCCCTGGAACCTGGATGTGAAATAGGTTTTCGGCTTCTTCAACAGCGACCCCTGCTGGACCTGGGGATGCGTTTAGGCGAGGGAACCGGAGCCGTCATCGCCATGAACCTGCTTGAAGCAGGAACCAAAATTTATTCTGAAATGGCCACTTTCGAAAACGCCGGTGTTTCAAAAAAATAATATTTGATTCCCCCCCCTTTCGCTCCCGCGAGGGGGAAAGTTTAAGGCTACGCTCGCTTTGCTCACCAGCCCCGAAGAAAAAGTCAGCACAATGGAAGATATGGTCAGCAATAAATCCATCGCCCGTGAATATTGGGTCCAGCGTCACGCTGGTCGCCCGTGAATATTGGGTCCAGCGTCACGCTGGTCGCCCGTGAATATTGGGTCCAGCGTCACGCTGGTCGCCCGTGAATATTGGGTCCACGGTGAGTGGTTCACGGCGTGAGCAATTTCCGACTCGCGGGAGCGAGCGCCCTCCGCGGAGGAGAAAGTGGTACGCTGGTTCCCCAGCCAGGGAAAAATTTCTCAGTTAAATTAAAAAAAAGCCCATGCAATCCAGAATAAACCAACAAAAGACCTGTCTGCTATGGATGGCCGGGATTTTCCTGGGAGTGGTCGTTTTGGTCCGGCTCCGGCTTTTGGGCGTCCCCCTTGAACGTGATGAAGGGGAATATGCGTATATGGCCCAGCAGTTGCTTCAGGGAGTCCTGCCTTATACCGAAGCCCACAGCATGAAATTCCCCGGCATCTATTTTGTGTATGCTGGTGTTCTGGCAATTTTTGGCCAGAACCCTGTCGCCATTCATTTGTCCTTATTATTTGTAAACCTTGCCACAGGGTTGCTTTTATTTTTTTTGGGGAGAAATTTGTTGAGCGGGTCCGCAGGCATTGCGGCAGGGGTTAGCTTTTTGGTTTTAACTTTGAGTCCAGCCCTGCAGGGTTTTTGGGCGAATTCGGAGCACTTTGTCCTGGTTCCTGCCCTGGGTGGAATTTTGCTGATGCGGTTGGCCCAGGATCAACCCGCACGGTTCTTCTTTAGCGGACTCCTGCTGGGATGCGCCCTGCTGATAAAGCAGAATGCCGTCTTTTTTTTCCTGTTTGGAATGATATATCTGGGTTCCAGAGTTGTCACCCAATTCCAACCGATCAAAAAACCTTTTCTCAATATAGGGCTGTTTGCGGCAGGCGGAATGGCACCGGTTTTATTGTCTGCGCTTCTCTATTGGATTACCGGAAATTTTTCTGATTTCTGGTTTTGCACATTTCAATACGCTTCGGAATACGTTTCCATGGTTTCTCCGGGCCAGGGTCTTGAAAATTTCAAATATGTTTTCGGCCAAATATTAGAATCCAATTTCCCGATTCTGTTGTTATCCTTGTTGGGGCTAGCATCGGCGAGTTGGAGAATGCGTACCAAACGCGAATACATATTCTTGATCGGGTTCTTTGTGTGTTCGTTATTAGCGATCACTCCTGGGTTCCATTTCAGGAAACATTATTTTTTGTTAATGATGCCCGCCCTTTCCCTTCTTGCGGGCGCAGGTTTTGACAGCTTAACCAGCAGGCTCTCATCTACCGGACTTAAAACCGTAATCCCTGTGGGAATCCTGACTCTGGCTTTGGGGCTTCCTGTATGGCTCCAGAAGGATTTTTTCTTCAACCTGCCGGTTACCGAAGCGACCCGACTGGTATACGATGTGAATCCTTTTCCTGAGTCCCTGGAGATTGCAAAATACATTCGTGACCATTCGCAAAAAGATGACAAGATCGCTGTTTTTGGGTCGGAGCCGCAAATCTATTTTTATTCACATAGAAAATCCGCGACGCGGCATATTTATATGTACCCGCTGATGGAAAAACATGCTTATGCCCGGCACATGCAGGCTGAGATGATTCGAGAGATCGAAGAGTCCCGGCCAGGATTTATCGTGGTGGTGAATATTGCCTTGTCCTGGTTGTTCCAGCCGGGTTTTCCAACCCTGTTGACAGGCTGGGCCCGGGGTTATGTGGATAGCGGATATGAAATCTCCGGAGTGGTCGATATCCTTTCCAATGAGAAAACGGTTTATAAATGGGGCGAACAGGCGAGGAGCTACATTCCCCGGTCCACGCATCATCTTCTCATCTATAAAAGGCGGACATGATCCGTGTGCCGGATGAGTTTTAGGCGAAGGCGGTAATCCCATGCGAATTGCGATCAGTCTATTTCTGGTGACCGTAACCTTTTTGGCCTACTGGCCGGTGTTGGACAATGGATTCGTCAATTTTGACGATGGCCGTTATGTCACAGAGAACACGCATATCCAAAATGGGTTGACCCGTGAAGCTGTGATCTGGGCTTTCACGCAGTCTTACGCCGCCAATTGGCACCCCATGACCTGGTTGTCGCATATGCTCGACTTTGAGGTTTATGGGCTGGACCCCTTCGGCCATCACCTGACTAATTTATTCTTTCATATCGCCAACACCCTTTTATTATTCGGGGTTCTCCTGAAAATGACCGGAGCACTTTGGCGAAGCGGACTCGTGGCTGTTTTGTTCGCGCTTCATCCTCTCAATGTTGAATCGGTTGCGTGGATCGCGGAACGTAAAAACGTGCTCAGCACTTTGTTTTGGTTTTTGACGATGTGGGCCTATGTTGGGTATGTGGAAAGGAAACGGTCCTACCTGCTCGTGGTTTTGTTTCTGGCTCTTGGCCTGATGGCAAAACCCATGCTGGTGACCTTGCCCTTCGTGCTGATCCTGCTGGACTTCTGGCCCTTGAAACGGTTGGGTTGGGGAGACACTTCCACAAACACGGAAACGGGAATCCGGGCAATTAAATCGGAAACGCTCGCCAGGCTAATTCTGGAGAAGATTCCTCTTTTCATATTGGTGGCCGGAGCGAGCGTCATCACATACATCGTGCAAAAAAGCTCAGGCGCCGTGCGGTCCACCGAGTTCCATTCCCTATACTCCAGCACGGCCAACGCCCTGATTTCCTATCTGGAATATTTAGAAAAAATGGCATGGCCCCTAAGGCTTTCGGTTTTTTATCCTCACCTGGGAAACGCGTTACCGGTTTGGAAAGCCCTGGTGTGCGGACTGGCGCTGGTGGGAGTAACCACTGTGGTGGTGAGAGGAATCCGGCGCGCGCCTTATCTCGCAGTGGGTTGGTTTTGGTATCTGGGAACCCTGGTGCCGGTGATAGGCATCGTGCAGGTGGGTGAACAGGCCATGGCCGACCGTTATACGTATATTCCCCTTATAGGAATTTTTATCGCCATGGCCTGGGGGTTTCCGGAGTTGATGAAAAATGGAAAACAAAAACTCCTGCCCATCCTGGCGGGGTTATTCATTTTCCTGCTTGCAACGTTAACCTGGGCTCAGGTGAGCCACTGGAAAAACGGCATCACGCTTTTTGAGCATGCTATTTCGGTGAATGAAAACCAGACTCCCAGTTTTGCCTTAGCCTACAATAATCTCGGGCATGCTCTGGCCAGCCAGAAACGGTACGAAGAGGCTGTCCCGCCATACCGGCAAGCGATAAAAATCAATCCCTACTACTCCAAAACCCATAACAACCTCGGGCAGGTCCTGTATGAACTGAAGAAATACGATGAAGCCATCGAACATTATCAGCAGGCGATAGATATTGAGGCCAACTATGCCAAAACCTATAACAACCTGGGCAACGCGGCGAGACAGAAAGGAAATTTAAAAGAGTCTATCGCTTATTTTAACGAAGCGATCCGCTTCAAGGGCGACTATGCCGAAGCGCATTTCAAACTGGGGGTCACACGGGTCCAGCAAGGCAAATTTGCAGAAGCCATGGCTCATTTTGGAAGGGCCATAAATATTGACCCCGGTTTCGCCAAAGCCCACAACAACCTGGGAAGTACCCTGGCCCAGCAAGGCAGATTTGAAGAAGCCATGGTTCATTTTGAAAGGGCCATAAATATTGACCCGAAATATATCTACGCGCGAAAAAACCTGGAGAATGCCCGCTCGCTGGCCGGTAAAAAAGTTAATGCCGAAATAAGACAGGAACTCAGGTAGAAGTGTTCCACCGGATTATGTTCACGCTCACAAGTGGTGCAACATTGCAGGAGCAAATGGATATGAAGTGGGGTGTAAGGCCAAGGGTCTTAGAGATAGTATCGAGAGGGTAATGACCCCCGACCAGATTGCCGAGGCCCAAAAGCTGGCGCGGGAATGGATGGCAAAACATGGGAAGAAATAAGCGCATCTAAATGTCCACCTGGAAAATCAATCTCGAAAAGAAAACCGCAACCTGCATCAACGGTATCACCTTCAAATTAACCGCAGAGGAAACTGATGTTTTCCGATGGATATTTGCCAACCTGAAAGATATCCCGCCCGATGATCTTGACGATGAAATTTTGAGTGGGATAGTCAAGGAAACAGATACAATGTATCAATGGGAATTATCTAAGAGAAGGGAATAATCATATCGAAGCCGTTAGAATTTTTATTTTTAAATTATTTGGGATCATTAGCATGTTTCCCCTGATTATAGGATGTCTTCAGATTCAAATGCCCGGAGAATCGTATTCCGGCAAATTTAAAGAATTGGGGGAAGACGAACTCACGATCTACCGCAATCTTAAAAAACATGTCCAGTTTTTGGCGGAAACTCTTGGTGAGCGTAATATGGGCAACCCGGAAAATTTGGAAAAGGCCGCGGCCTATTTTGAAAAAAACTTCCGCGATTATGGCGGCAAAGTAAGTTCCCAAATATATGAACTCAAAACAGGGTCTTGGTTTCCCGGTTCAAGACCGAAAGATTACAAACCCCGAAATATCGAGGCGGAGTTTTTGGGGCAAGTTTATAGTGATGAAATAATTCTGGTCGGGGCCCATTATGATTCTGTAATTGGATCGCCGGGGGCAAACGACAACGCAACTGGCGTAGCTGGTTTGCTGGAAATTGGGAAAATATTATCCAAGAAGAAACTGAAACGGACGGTAAGGTTGGTCGCTTTTGTAAACGAAGAACCGCCTTATTTTAAAACCGAAAACATGGGAAGCTATATCTACGCTCAAAGAAGCTGGGAAAGGCGGGAAAACATCCTGGGAATGATCTCGCTGGAAACGCTGGGTTATTACTCGGACCAAAAAGGAAGTCAAAAATATCCGTTTCCACTTGGTTTTTTCAAACCCGACCAGGGGAATTTCGTTGCGTTTGTCTCAAATATCCATTCCAAACCCCTATTGAATAAGATAGTAACGCGATTCAGAGACCGTGCGGAATTTCCTTCGGACGGGGTGGCGGCTCCACAAATTATTACGGGAATCGATTGGTCCGATCATTGGTCTTTCTGGGAGTTTAACTATCCTGCCATCATGGTGACGGATACCGCTCTTTTCAGATATCCTTATTATCATTCCTTGGAGGATACCCCGGATAAAATCCAATACGATCGTTTGGCGAGGGTGGTTTTAGGAATATCAAAGGTGATTGAGGATCTAGCCAACGAACCAAAAGAATCAAATTTGTAATATTGAA
>JADFGI010000201.1 GCA_022567815.1 Nitrospinota bacterium | reverse complement strand
ATCAAGCTATCGATATGCTCAGCGGTAGCGACGGCTTTTTCACCGTCCAGACGAAAAGGGATTATAACCTTTGCCCCCGTGGATGAAACCACGTCCACAGTGGTGACACGCAAGGCTCCCAAAAACAGGACCGGCATAAATGCACAGGTATTTTTTTTCACCGTTTGGATATCCTTCCATGAAATAGACATGCAGGGGCGGTGGAAAGGGAAATGAAGCCGGGTGAAGTGCATTGCGATTCCCTTTTGCCCCAAGGTGACAAAATAACATCGGGGAAACAGTTCTCTGTTTTTAAGCATCAATTGGAAAACTTTTGTAAGTCCCCATAACAAAGTGAGACATAGCAGGATCAAGATAATCGGGGTTGTCGAAAGGCCTTTTCCAGACCAAAGAATCTGTATGGGAAACACGGTCAAAATAAGCATGAATAAAAGGAGGGGAGCCATCATGAACATTCCAACGACATTGGTCCCATAAGCGGGAAGTCCGGTGGGCAACAGAATTCGGTGGTCGTCCCCGGCTGTAAGAATGGCTGTTTCCGTTGCTTCGTGTTCGTGATCCTCGAGGTAGTTTATTCCCCGTTCGATATCTTTTTCTGCCCAGTTTTGTGAAGTCATAGTTATTGAAAAGCGTTGGAAGTTAATTCCCACCAGTGGGTTTTAGACCCCGTGGCCAGCGTGATGTTGGACTCGAATTGCAACAACTTTCGCTGCCAGCAAACGTTATTTCGGCAAAAGAGTTTTTATCTGTTGCCCCTACGGCTAGTAGCCACGGCTTTTAAATGAAAACCTTTGTCGGATAACCCGTCCGCTTGTGGCGGGGTCGTTCATTGCCGTGATCTTTTTTAATTGACTTGTGTTTCCGTGTGTAATAATGATTTTTGTTCAATACCTGACCGTAAACCGGGTTAGCTGACATAAATCAGGCTGACTGGAAATTTCTGCTATGAAATTAAAAAACGACGAATTAAAAAACTTTACAGATATCCTGCCAAACGGAATAACCGTGGTGACGGTTGAAATGCCGCATATTCACACGTTGGAAATGGCCATGTTCGTCCGCGCTGGATTGCGTTTTGAAAATGCCACGAATAATGGAATCTCCCATTTTCTCGAACACATGATGTATCGGGGAAATATTAAATTTCCCGACTCATTATCGTTGAACAAAGCGTTTGAATCCATTGGCCGGGAACTTCGCGCTTCTACCTTATGCGAATATACATATTACGGGTTTAGTCCGCATATCTCCCAAATCGAGCGCGGCATGGAATTGTTTGCCGATTTTTTTACCGAGCCGACTTTTCCGCAAATCAATTTGGAACGAGAAATCATTCTGGAGGAATGCCTGGAAGAACTCAATGAAAAAGGTGAAAACGTTGACATAGACAACCTGGCATGCCAACTTTTATATCAGGGATCATCTTTGGCCATGCCAACCATCGGGACCGAAACAACCATTAAGTCGATCAGCCCGGACATGTTGAGAGTTTATTTTGATACTTATTACCAGACGCGCAACATGATTCTTGTTGGCGCCGGACCGGTGGTTCACGAACAATTTTATGGTTATGCCAGACAATATTTCAGCAAAATTCCGGACCGGGGGGGAGGAGTGAATAAGGATTATTTTCAAGGAAGCATGATCGAAGATCAGAAAGCCCCGGCTCAAACGTTTCAATACGATTCCGACAGCCAGATTCAGCTTCAACTCTGTTTTCGTTCCAAGTCCTATAATCATCCCGATTATTATCCGCTATGCCTGGCTGGACGCATATTTGACGATGGGTTCAGCTCTCGTTTGCAAAGGGCCTTGAGGGAAGACCGGGGCCTGGTATATTCCGTGGAATGCCGCATCACCAGTTTTTCCGACACTGGGACGGTGGATTTTGACGTCACGGTCCGACCGGAAAAAGTTTGCGAGGTGGCCAGAATATTGACCGGGGAAATAAAAACCTTTCTGGAAACGGGGCCGTCGGAAAGCGAACTGAAGCATGTTAAACAAAGATATTTCTACGAATTGGATGTGGACCGTGACGATCCCTGCAAACAAATCCATCGATACGGAATTCCCCACCTTTATTCCGATGTGGTCACGGCTGAAAAGGAATGGGCGATGATTGAAAAAATTACCTGTGAAGAAATTTTAAATGTGGCTCGGAAAGTTTTTATCCCTGAAAGTGTCAATTTGGTAATCGTCGGACCCTACACGGCAGAGATTGAAAAAGAGTTGAAAGAAATCGTCGAATCCTTTCAGGGTTTGCCGGAGTTTGCATCATAAACATGGTCCCTCGATTCCCACCAGTGGGTTTCATACCCCGTAGCTTGCTACGGCTTCTAAATGAAAACCTTTGTCGGATACCCCGTCTGCTTGCGGCGGGGTCGTTCATTATTTTTAAATTCCCCTTAAAATTCACTTTTGTAATTTTCGGACTTTTTTTTGTAGCAGGTTGTGGACAATTTTCCGTCGATGTTGAAAAGTGTCTGGAAAACGGAAGTTGCGTTGCATCTCTGGACGTCATTAAAATTTCCAACGAAATCCCTCTTGATCCAAATGCTCCCCTGTGGCATTCCCCCGGTGGCCCAAATAAAATTACTCTTGAACTGGAACCGCAGATGATCACCAATCCCAAATGGCCCGATCCATCCATCAAGGAAGTGACCTTGAGCGCCGTGCAAAACAAGTCCGAATTGGCCATTTTATTGGAATGGGAAGATAGCGGCAAAGACGATTCTTATGGTCACTCAGAACGCTTCACCGATCAGGCCGCCGTCATGTTTCCCTTGGAACTGCAAGAAGAAGCCCCATTGATTACCATGGGCAACGAAGGTCGTACCGTCAACATCTGGCAATGGAAAGCGGCTTGGCAAAACGACCTTGAACCTGAAAAAATGAATCAGTTTCGGGAGCGGCGGAATACAGCGCCATTGTCGTCGGGTGAGTCTGGCCTGCGTTCCGACTGGCAATCACCCGTTGAAGATTTGAATGCTGAAGGATTCAGCACCCTGACGATTCAAGAGGAGCAGAACGTTCAGGGTAAAGGAGTTTGGCGGAACAATCGTTGGCGCGTTATTTTTCGCCGGTCCCTCCGCGATTCCGATACCGCCGATGCGCAGTTCGATGGATCGACTCAAATGGCGATTGCAGTTTGGGATGGCGCGAATAAGGAGCGCAATGGGCAAAAAGGGATGGCCGGTTGGATTCTGTTACGGTTCCCATGACTCGGTGTTGCGCTGTTATGTCTGGGGGCTGTCCGCTTTTTCTTTTTCGAGATTGTTTTTGTATTTGAGGAAAGTATTTTTCAAGTAAGGGCACAAGGTTTCCCTGAGTTCCTGCGGAACCCAATTGATTTTTTCAACCGGCCAGTTTTCCACCTGTTGTATATCCAGACCGTCCCGTTTGTAATGGCTTCCCAAGGCTTCTTCGTAACCGTAAATCAACGCATTGGAATAAACACGGTTAAATTGTTCTTCAATGAGTTCCTCATCGTGCATCCCCGCCAGAAAATGGTCGAACAGTTCCTTGATGATCGGTTCCGCATGCTCGGCAAAATCCGGAGTTAAAACTGGGCGCAGTGTGAAGTAAGTGATCAGAACATCCTGAAGAAGGAATATGAGCTCGTCACTTTTTTTTCGGCCTGGCCGCTGGTTGAGGTCGAGGAGTTCTTTGATGACCTTGATATTGCGGACGGTGTCGTAAACAATGGATTCTTCCCAGGAAGCTGAGTTCCAAACGAAGAAGGCGCGATGAAATTTTACCCGCTGATTGGTATCCCACATTTGCAGGGTTGTGGTGGGTTTCACTTTGTTGGTGTAGGGGATGGGTTCCCCCCATTTAGGTTCCGTGAGGTTCACCCCATGAGTTTTAAACACGCTACGGGCCGTCTGATGATAAATTTCCATGAATTGTTCAAAAATGGGACCATCTTCAAGGGGACCTTTTTGAGGCATACTGATGATGTTATACAGACGGACGACATTCGTGCGTGCCTTGCCGTTTTCATTGGCGATCAAATAGGACCCCCCCCATATTCCACCCGAAAGGGGAACATCAATCTGTAAATTTTGTTTGAGCCGAAGAGAAACGATCTCCGTGATGGCTTTGAAAGTTTCGTGCAAATAATACAGGTTGATCCTGCCATCATCCGAAAAAAGATGTTCGGGTAATTTGGTGATTTGTCTCATAGTCGCTGATATGAATCGAGTGGTTTATTTTCTGATAAAATTACATTTGCAAAAGGAATCCATCTTCCATTTCCTCATCCAGATAGTCTGGTAATTTAGTGGTTTTATCGGTGATAGCGGATTCGATTTGACCGAGGGTCAGGCCTGTTGCGCCTTTGAGGTTGGTTCCTTTTAAATTGGTCTGGGTGAACAGGACATCCTCGCTGAATTGAGCCCCCTGCAAGTCCGCATTTTGCAGGTTGGCGAATTGGAGGTTGGCCTCAAATAAATTGACTTCGCGCAGGTCCGCGTTTTCTAAATTGGCGCGTTGCAGATTGGTTTCCTGAAGTTTTGCTTTGCGCAGTTTTGCATCGTTAAGAAGCGCATTGGAAAGGTTGGATGTTTGTAACTTAGCTTCCTTGAGGTTCGCCTTTTGCAGATTGATTCCGGAAAGTTGTTTTCCCCTTAGATCCGCCTGAAAAAAATCTGGCGTTTCATCGGGATTTTTTTTTATCCAATCGTTCCAGACCTCAGGCCCTTGGTTGATGAGAGATAAATGTTGTTCCACCGCCATTATGTGACCTCAAAAGTAATTGTTGATTGTAAAGTTTTTCGAGAGAATATTGTCAGTCGGTAACAGCGCCTTTGGATGCAGATGAGACCAGTTTGGCGTATTTTGCCAGCACTCCCGATTTGTATCTGGCCGCAGGCGCATGCCAATTCTGTTTCCTTTTATCGATGTCTCCTGTGGAAATTTTGACCTCCAGCAAGCGTTTATCTATGTCCACTACAATGGTGTCGCCCTCTTCGAGCAAGCCAATCATCCCGCCCACCTGGGCTTCCGGCGCGACATGGCCGACGACGACCCCGTAAGTTCCGCCGGAAAACCTGCCATCGGTGATGAGCGCCACCTTGTCGCCCAAACCTTTGCCAACCAGGGCGGATGTGGGAGCCAGCATTTCCCGCATGCCGGGGCCCCCCTTGGGTCCTTCGTAACGAATGACGACAACGTCACCCGGATTGATTTTGTTTGCCAGGATCGCATCGAGGGATTCTTCTTCGGAATTAAAAATCCGAGCCGGGCCTTCGATGCGGCGGGTTTTGATCCCCGATATCTTGGCGACCGATCCCTCTGGACTGATATTACCCTTCATGATGATCAAATGGCCTTTTTGCGATTTGGGTTTATCCAAAGGTAAAATTACATTTTGCCTGGGGTCCGGTTTATCCGGGATATCTTTTAAATTTTCCGCCACGGTTTTTCCGGTGACGGTCATGCAGTCTCCGTGAACCAACCCGGCGTTCAACAACATTTTCATTACTTGCGGAATTCCTCCCGCCTGGTGAAGGTCGATGGCGACATAATTGCCGGAGGGTTTTAGGTCGCAAAAATGTGGAACCCTTTCCTGTATGGGTTCAAAATCCTCGATTTTCAAATCGACTTCCAACGAATGGGCGAGAGCCAATAGATGGAGCACCGCGTTGGTGGACCCGCCAACTGCCATGACGACTGTGATGGCGTTTTCCAACGCCTTGCGGGTGATGATGTCGCGCGGCACGATATTTTTTTCCAGCAGGGGGAACAACGCCGCCGCGCTTTCTCCCGTATTGATTTCTTTTTCCTTGTCTTCATTGGCCATTGTGGAACTGTGGGGAAGGCTCAGCCCCATCGCTTCTATGGCTGACGACATAGTGTTCGCGGTGAACATTCCGCCGCAGGAGCCGAATCCGGGGCAGGCGTTTTTTTCGATTTCCGTGAGCGTATTAACTCGGAAGTGCACACGT
>JADFGI010000200.1 GCA_022567815.1 Nitrospinota bacterium | reverse complement strand
GGTAAAAAACCCACTGGTGGGAATGGATTCCGCATCCTCCAACCTGTAACCCCATCGTTTTCGCCGTGAAACTGATTATTCAGATCCCCTGTTTGAATGAAGAAAAAACCCTTGCCACCACGCTGAACGAATTGCCCCGGCAGATCGAAGGAATCGATGTCATCGAAACCCTGGTGATCGACGACGGCAGTACGGACAAAACGCTGGATGTCGCCCGAACACAAAATGTCGATCATATCCTGCAATTGACCAACAACAAGGGATTGGCCAAGGCATTTATCTACGGTATCAACCATGCGTTGCAACGAGGCGCGGACATCATAGTCAATACCGATGCGGACAACCAGTACGACGCTGGCGACATCCCGAAATTGATTCGTCCGATTCTCGATGGAGTTGCCGATATCGTCATCGGCGACCGCCAGGTTGAAACGGTTCGGCATTTTTCCCCGTTAAAAATTCTTCTGCAAAAAACAGGCAGTTGGGCAGTGCGTCAGCTTTCGGGAACCCAGGTCCCGGACGCCACTAGCGGCTTCCGCGCTTATTCCAAGGAGGCGGCTCTGCAACTCAATGTCTTTTCGGATTTCACTTATACGGTAGAAACTATCATCAGCGCCGGGAAAAAAAATCTGGCCATTTCCCATGTGCCAGTGCGGACGAACAAAAAAACCCGCGAGTCCCGTCTATTTCCAAACACCCGCACCTATTTGCAGCGGACTCTCGTCACCATCATCAAAGTCTATTCCATGTACAAGCCCCTCAAGGTGTTCACGTGGGTGGGGGGTTTGTCTTTAACTCTCGGGTTTGCGATCGGATGCCGTTATCTTTATTTTTTCTTTCAAGGACAAACCGAAGGCCATGTTCAATCCCTCATTCTATCTTCCATTCTGTTGATCGTCGGCTTTCAGATCATCATGATGGGGATCGCGGCGGAGCTGATCGCCATCAACCGTCAGCTTCTTGAAGACATCCAGCTAAGAATAAAAAAAGGAGAACTCGAATCGAAGGATTGATCTCATGCCAACCCTCGCAGAAGTAAAAAAATCTGCCACCCCATCGGTTCCCGAAAAGAATCTGCAGGAACTTCGGGTGCTGGTTCTCGCCACCACCTTCCCGCGCTGGGAAAATGACGCAGAACCCCGTTTTGTTTTCGATCTCACAAAACACCTGGCCGAAAAAGTGTCCCTGTGGGTTTTGGTCCCCCACGCTCCCGGCGCAAGAATGGAAGAAGAAATCGATGGTGTGAGAATTTTGCGATTCCCTTACTTCTTCCCGAAACGTTTGCAGACTCTTTGCTATGAGGGGGGCATCCTTCCAAAACTCAAAACCAAATGGCTGGCCCGTTTGCAACTGCCATTTTTTCTCGCCGCGCAAGGCTTTCACATTTGGCGGACGGTGCGGAAATATAAAATAAATTTCATCCATTGCCACTGGATCATTCCGCAAGGCTTTTTCGTTTCCCTTCTTAACTCTTTTTCGGGAATTCCCTATTTGTTGACCGCGCACGGCGGCGACGTTTATTCGTTTAGAAAAAACCCGTTGATTCGCATATTCAGTAACTATGCCCTGAGACGAGCGAAAACGTGCACCGTTAACAGCGAACCCACCGGACAGGCGGTCCGCAACATTCGACCCGGTTCATCCATTCAAGTGGTCCCAATGGGAGTCGATACCCAGCGCTTTCACCCTGGAAAAATCAACAAAAAAATAAAAGAAAATTTAAAAATACAGGATTCATTTCTGCTTGCGGTGGGCCGATTCGCGGAAAAAAAAGGTTTTAGATATCTCATTCAAGCCATGCCTGAGATTCTTAAGAAAAGACCCCTGGCTAAACTGGTGATCGTAGGCTTCGGCCCTCAGGAGGAGGAGTTGAAACGGCTCATTGCGGATTTGAATTTGCAAGCGTCCGTTCTCTTACCAGGATGCAAAGCCGGTGATGAACTGGCAGAATATTTTGCGACGGCGGATATCTTTATCGGCCCATCTGTCATAACTGATAACGGGGATACGGAAGGCCAGGGAGTCGTTTTTCTGGAAGCCATGGCATCGGGAACCACAGTCATTGCTTCCGATGTAGGCGGAATTAAGGATATCGTCCGCAATATGGAAACGGGATTACTCATCCCCCCAAATAACCCAGGGGCGATCGCGGAAAAAACCATGCTTCTTATGGACAATCAAGAACTCAGAAATAAATTGGCTATGAACGGCAGAAGACTCGCAGAGAGCGAATACTCCTGGGAAAAAACCGCGCAACGGTTTCTTGAAACCTACAGTCAAATCTTCGACACAACCCGCTGACGCTCAGCTTTTTTGATGAAGGTGAAATTCTCTTAAACCACCCTTATTTTTATAACCTGCACCTCGATTAACAAGTGTCTCGTTCCTTGATCAAAACCATCAAGTTATTAATCACAATGACTCTGACGGGGATTTTTATTTTTTTCCTGGTCCGGTACAGGGAGCAGATTGTCACCGTTCGTGATATCTCCATTGGCCAATTCAGTCTTATTTTTTTTCTTGTTCTTTGTTCGGTCACCTTGAATGGTTCCAAGTTAAACCAACTGACCCGGTTTTTTTCCTTGAATCTCACCGTCAGGGAATGGTTTGGATTGTCATCCATCACAACCACATTGAACAGTATTTTTTTCAAGGCGGGTTCTCTCGCAACTTCTAATTATTTAAAAAGAAAACACGATTTCCCGTACATGTCTTTCCTCGGATCTTTGGGAGCGGATCAGCTGATCCTGTTTTTCATGAGTGGGATGGTGGGATGCGTCATCTCCTTTTATGTGATGACCAAAACGGTTATAGATTTTCAATACGTTGCCCTCGCTTATCTTTTTCTCACCCTTCTGCTTTTTCTTGCCGCTAAATTTGCGCCCCGGTTTCAGAGGCAGAATCATAAAATGCTGGATGCACTGGTACGAGCGGTGAATGCCCTGAACCGTATCCTGAAAGATCGGACACTTTTTTTTACGCTCTGCGCTCATAATATTGCCCTGATCCTTTTGACCTCCCTCCGAATTTTTGTTGCCTGCAAGGTTCTTCAACTGGAGGTCCCACTGATTTATTGTTTTTTATTCACCACCGTGATGATATTCGTTTCAGCCATCCCCTTGCTCCAGAGTGACATCGGTTCGAGAGAAATAGCGGTCGGTCTTTTATCGGAGCTTGCGGGAATAGGTTTTAATGCAGGACTGCTGGTAACGATCGTCGACCGGGTTTTCGTGTTTCTCCTGACCCTGCTCTCTACGCTTTACTTTAAAAACCTGCTGGTCCCTTCACATCCTTCATTGGAAAAGACTTGAACTAGATCTTTTTATTTTTCCAGACGGCACATGCCAAATCCGAAATCCGTCAATTCGATGCGAAAGTATTTCTTACAAAATTCCGGTTTCCATTCCGGTGAATAAACAAAGTAGGAGACATTTATCTTTTCCGCTTCCTTCAGTTCCCTTTCAAAATTTCCATCCTCTCCGAAAAATATTTTTCGCGGATATAAGATCTGAATCACTGCCGAACGAAACGACCCTTTTTTCCAGTCACCAGGAGGCATGAAAATAGTCGCATCTTCGGCTGTTAATTCTCGAATGCGATTGGCCACTTTATAAGTCTGCGACAACTGGTTCGGCATATCGAGCGAACCAGCCTTTTCAATCAATTGATTAGATGTGAGCCCGGTATGCGCCATGAGAAACTGCATCCGGGGACCAAGAAAAAAAGTTGAAAGGACGATGAGATTGCCGATAACGATTCCGACGATGGCCTTCTGCACCCAACCCTCGTCACTCATTTTTGAAACCTCTTTTAATTAATGGCAACCCGGCAATGAAAAATATGAGGATCGGATAAAACGCAATCATTCCTCGTGTATCGGAGAGATTGATCGATTGCCCCGGATGAACAAACAGAGCTTCGAAATAAGTGGAAATTTCAATCCATTTGGGTTCGGAATAAGAGAAGATCAAAAAATGCACCACTGGATAAAAAACAAGAAGCCATCCCAATATTTTTTTGGGTTCAGAAAGCTTCCTCAGTTTCTCTCTCAATAAAAATATACCGAGGAATAAAGTGCATAAATAAAATGCGTGCACGCTGATCGACCTGAATAAAGTGATCATAAGCGCTTTTCCAAGAGACACCGATTGAGGTCCTCCCGTCACCATCAACGCAATGTAAAGGACAATCGCCGAAGCTCCCATTCCAACCAACCGTGCTCTTTTTAAATGGAAATCCCATTTTAAAAACAACAGTACAAGCGACCACATACCCACACATACCAAGCCAACTGCCTGAACCCGCCTTTCAAGGGACGAATCAAAATTTAAAAGCGTTGCAAACCAAAGGGAGGAAAAAACCAGCAGGGGAATGGCCAGGCAGAGTAAAATTTTTTTCTTCCGTTTTTTGCTGAGTACCCTGTTCCGGTCGAGGACGTATATCAAAATCAAAAGCGGAATCGCGTTGTATAAAAGAAATTCTAATCGGCTCCAGGCCGCAAGCCCGAATAAAGACCCGCTTAGGAAAGCCAGTGAACAGATTTTGGATTCTGGGCCCTCAAACTCCTCCCGCTGGAAAACGTTCTGGATCAGGAAGAACCAATACATAGCGCCGATGGAATAATAAAACCCGGTCGTCAGATCCAAAAAAGGCAGAAAACTGTGCCACCAGAAATACGGGGTGGTCCCAAGAACCAAAGTAAAAGCGGCGGCAATTTTCCCACTATTGGAATAATAATAAACGCGATAATAAAAAATTACCAACAGGCATAAATAAATAAATGGAAAAATTATTCTTACATTGTCAAAATCAAAAGACATCAAATAAGCGAACAGCAACGGAACAAAAGGCGGGTATTGCCTAAACTGGGAAACTATCGTCTGCGAATCAAATTCAGCGTCACGCAAAAAAACCATTCCACGGATGTGGTACCAAATGCCGTCTGATTCCGTGATTGGAAAAAAAATTGCGTTTGCCAAACTAAAAAAAAACAGGGCTCCTAGAATAAAAACCATCACCGTAAAGTAAGAGGATTTTTTTTCCGGAAAACGCGAAGGTAAAATTAAATTGGTAGCCCGCTTGCGGCGAAAGAAAAAAACAAAAATGAGGGCTACCAGACTCAGCCCTGTCTGGACCAAGATGTTCTGTTCCATTCCCAAAACCATCCACCCGAAAAGAATCAGGCTTTTCAAACCCAGAGCCAGGGCAAAAGAAAGGGCGGCCTTTTCACCTGGTGAGGGAATCACATTCAGCATTCCTACCAGAAGGTATGTGAGGACCCAGAGAGATCCAAAGTCCAGGAAAAACATCCCATTCCCCAATCGAGTGGTTGCCTGTGATTATTAATGGATACTTTAGGGAAAGACCGAAGTTACGAAGATCTGGTTTTTTCAAATATAAAAAAATCGGCAAACGATCCTTGCCCGAAATCTCCCTTTCCGGGGTGCGGATTCTTAATTTTTTTGGTAAATTTCCAGTCCGGGAAACGCTCCTTCACCCTTTGGGAAAAATTTCTGTGCCGCACGTGCCGGGCATGAACCCCTCCTGCCTTATCCACATCGCTGGAGTAAATGATCACAAATCTTTTGGATGATGCAAAAAGATGGTCCATATAGGCGTGATAGATATCGTCTTCCACGAGGTGATATATGACATCAATAGAAAGACCCAGATCCGCCAGGAAAATTTTTTGACGGTCCACAAAACCAAAGGGACTGTACAGGAAAAAACTTTTGCTTTCATCCTGACTAAATCTTTCCATGCAAAGAGCAATGGCGGTTGGAGAAACATCCAGCCCGATGTATTGCGGATATTGCGCAAGGGACAGCTGATTTCCATCCCCGCAGCCAAATTCAATGACCGAAAGAATTCCCTTCTTCTTGATGAATTCATTCAGAACTTCCGCTTTGAATTCGGCGAATTCTCCGTAAGACCCCTGGCCCGAGTTTCCTCCCAGGGAATATCTGGTTTCCCAAAATT
>JADFGI010000199.1 GCA_022567815.1 Nitrospinota bacterium | reverse complement strand
ATGTGGCTGATCTGAACGTGCGCGATGTGAGTGGCCGGACACATGGACATGAAGTGCTCGACGCGCTTGACGAATGAGATCACCGTCCCGTGTGCCTCGCCTGCTCCGATCATCCACTGCTTCCAGTCGTCCACCATCGCAGTGAGTGGCCGCTTGACCGTGGCCATGATCCGTGCGATTGTATCAGCAGTCAAGCAGCCAGCAGCAGCGACCGCTACCATATCCTTGATCCCTGATTCGTTTACGTGTGACTTAATGACACGCCTATCACCCTCAATTCCGGTGCTGTATTCCGTGCTCTTGCCGTGGATGTCGTTGTGTCTGAGATACCAGATGCCTTGTTCAGACTTCCGTGCTCGTATCTCCGGGGTTATCTTGAATGAGTCCGTTGCTTTCATTATCTTCCTTTTCCATTTCGTCCATGGCCTGATCCCATTGCTCCTGATCGGCCAGCATTTTACCCAACTGGTAAAAAATTTCAGGGTCCTTTGCCTGAAGCTTGACCGCCTTCTGATAGGCCACCAAAGAGTCTTCTGTTCGATTTAGGTCCGAATAAATTTTTCCAAGGCGGACCAAAACTTTTGTGTCCCTGGGTTCCAGAGCAAGAGAAGATTCGTAAAATTTAAGGGATTCATCCACATTCCCCTTCTGGTAGTGCCAATCCCCCAAACGCATCTGGGCCTGATTGTTGTCGGGGAATTTGGCCGCAATTTTATTGAACTCTTCGATAGACTCCGTTTCCTGACCGTTTTGAGCCAGCAAATTTGCGAGGGCCACGTGAAGGTTTGGGTCGTCTTTTTTAATACGAACAGCGGTTTTCAGCTTCTCAACAGCCTGGGGAAATTTTTTCTGTCCGGCATAAACCTGACTCAATGCTTCATAAGATTTGTAAAAATTGGGATTCAGTTTAACCGCCATATGCAGGTTTTCCAGAGCCAACTTTAAGTCACCCTGTTTTTCGTGGAGCAACCCTAAATCATAAAACGCCCGGAAATTGGTGGGGTCCATTTCAAGGGCCGTTTTATAAGAAAGCCTGGCCTCTTTATACCGCCCTTTGGCCGTCAGGGTTTTTGCCAGTTTGATTCTGTATTCGCTGTTGGATGGATTTAAATCGACCGACCGTTGAAATTGGTTTAAAGCTTCGTTGTATCGATTTTTACTGAAATAAACCTCTCCGAGGCCTGCGTAAACTTGCGGGTTGGACCTCGACATGCTCAATGCCTTTTTAAATATAGCTTCCGCTTCGGCCACACGGCTTTCTTCGATAGACTGATACCCTTGTTTGACCAGGGCTTCGACATCATTGTTCGGTGTCAGCAACCAGTTGCCGCCAAGCCCAACCGCCAGGAGCCCCAAGCCCACAAGAGCGGCTTTGAATTTCAGACTTTTATTTTGAACCTTATTATTTCCTGATGGACTCTTTTGTTTCGGCTCGATGACCATTGAGGCTTTATCAGACACGCCCTCAGGTTCCATGACGTTTTCAGGCGGGCTGATCTTTTTGGAAAGCCCCTCAAAATTTGATCCTTCATCAATGACCAGATGGTAGGACGAAATATCACCTTTCAACCGGCATCCAGCCATCAAGGTCACTTTGTTCTCTGAAAAAATATTCCCCCGGATGGTGCCCATGTTTGTCAGGTTATGGGCAGTGATGTTTCCATGGACATTGCCGTTTTTCCCAACAATAAAATGGTTTGAAGAAAACACCTCTCCCACAAACTCGCCGTCCATATGAACAACGCCCTTGACTCTGAGGGTCCCTTTCAACTTAACTCCACTTTCAAAAAATGAGTCCATAACCCACCATTTCTCAATCCCATTGGGGATAGAAAAAATAACCCGATCAGACAGGATCACTCAATCTACGACCCCGCCGCAAGCGGACGAGGTATCCGATCAAGGATTTTGATTTAAAAGCCGTAGCAAGCTACGGGGAATAAAACCCACTTGTGGGATTTAAAACCATAAATATGAATCAGTTACAATTTTCTATTTACACAAAGTGTAGTTCACAAAGTGGCATTTTTCAAGCCATATTAATTTAAACTTACATTTAGTGTAAAAAATAGAAAACTGCTCCCAAAACCATTGCTTAATGGGAAAATAACTGGTAATTTAACCCGCTTGAATTTCAAGGCTTATTTTATCATCATTTGCAGAATATCTTCAACGCGAACTAACCGAGAAACCGCTATGGTAAGAAATGAAGGCCGGGCCAACAACGAGATGCGAAAAGTCAAGATAGTCAAAAATTTTATTAAATACCCGGCTGGATCGGTTCTTATTCAAATGGGAAATACCAAGGTCAGTTGCACGGCGACTGTCGAAAACAAAGTTCCGCCATTTTTACGCGATAAAAAATCCGGATGGGTCACGGCGGAATATTCCATGATGCCCAGTTCCACCCACACCCGAACCACCCGTGAAGCCAGCAGGGGAAAACTGAGCGGAAGAACCCAGGAAATTCAAAGGCTCATAGGCCGGTCCCTGCGCACGGTGGTGAACCTGGAACAGCTGGGGGAAAGAACCATCTGGATCGATTGCGATGTGATTCAGGCGGACGGAGGAACCCGATGCGCTTCCATAACAGGGGCCTTCATCGCCCTGGCGATGGCGTGCAAAAAACTGAAAAAAGAAAAGGTGATTGAATCGATCCCCATTAAAGATTATGTGGCCGCAGTCAGTGTGGGAATCGTCAGGGGCAAAAATATCCTTGATCTTGATTATGACGAAGACTCCAACGCCGACGTGGACATGAACATCGTGAAAACCGGTTCCGGCGGTTTTGTCGAAATTCAGGGAACGGCGGAAAAAGAGCCGTTCAGCAACGAGCAGTTGGCATCCCTTCTCTCACTGGCGGACAAAGGCGTCAAGGAGCTGATTGCCATCCAAAAAACAATTTTGGGGGAGTTATTATAAACGGGGGATTTATTCTTTTTAACTGCTGTTTAAGATCCTCAATTGTTAGTCAAAATCTTTTTACAACCTGCTTCCTTCAACGCATCGAGTTGAAGATCGAGGTTTTGTTCGTCTGTTGACACCCTTGCATAACCAAATTTCATGGGATAAATATGCAACAAGGTTTTGCAACCTGTAAAGAGTTATTTCTAATGGATTTTGAATTGTGTTGCAAAAAGGACCCTTTTTGGAACAAACGATAATAAGGGTCGGTTGAAATTGCTAGTTTCTATGACCGCACTGGTTTTCAAGGTATAATCTCCTTGTGACAAATAGGGTGTACCCTAATTGTCATTAAACAAAAATGATGAAGCTTTTTCCTGATTCTGCTATGTTAAAATCATGAGCGATATAGAAACAGTCGATATCTCAGGGATCAAATTTACCTCTACCGTCTTTCCCACGCCGGAAGATATGAAGCTATGGGAAAGTCTCACCTATGAACAGCGCAAAGCTGTAGAAATCCGCGATGTAAAAGAAGGCCAATTCAGTGGGTTAGCAGAACCTTGCACAATGGCTGATATCATCACCGAAGCCAAAGCCGAAATGAAGAATGAATGACCTACCGCCTCACCCGGCAAGCAAAATCCGACATCAAAACAATTTATCGTTATACAGTTGAATATTTTGGAGAAGGTCAGGCGCAGGAGTATTTAGAAGGACTTGGAATACAGTTTTGACCTGCTCACGGATAATCCAAATAAGGGGCGGTTGTTGGATGAAAAAATCAGGCGTTATGTTTACAAGAGCCATTTGGTCTACTACGAAATCAAGGAAGAAGAACTTGTGATTATTCGTATTCGTAATGCACGGCAAAAACCTTAAAATTCTCCCTTAAAAACATAATTGGCAATTCTAAATTTCCCTGGAAATTTTGGACCAAGCCAGGCAATGTTGCACGGCATGAGCAAACTCGCCCTCCGCGGAGGAGTCAGCGGTGTTTGTCCCCCACCCCGATTTTCTCGCAATAGTCCGAAACGCAACATTGACTGCACAAAGGCGAAATGGGTTTGCAAATATTTTGCCCGAAAGAAACCAGAAGATCGTTATATTGCATCCAGTATTTTTTGGGAAGTTTTTTGCGTAAGGCCATTTCCGTAGCGTCTGGGGAAGGTGTTTTCACATAGCCCCAGCGGTTGGATATCCGGTGGACGTGCGTGTCCACGCAGATCCCCATTTTTCCGTATCCCAGAATCAGGGTCAAATTAGCGGTTTTTCTTCCGACCCCCTTGAGCTTGAGGAGTTCATCCAGGGTATCGGGGACTTTTGCGCCGTAATGGGCAATCAGTTTCCGGCAAATATCCACCAGGGTTTGGGCTTTTTTCCGGTAAAACGCAACGGGATAAATCGCCTTTTCGACTCCTCCGCGGCGGGCGCTCGCCCCCGCGAGAGGGAGATTACTCACGTCGTGCAACGTTTTGTGATTTCGCTCCGCATTTTTTCGCCGCGCCTCCACTCCTCGCCGGAGGGGCAACTGGCTGTACCTGCCTCTTGCGATCAATGGTTCTTGAGCGCAGGTCAACGGGGAATGGCTCAAAATTTGCTCCCTGGAGACCATGGACAATAATTTTTGCGGGGTGTCCGCAAGCGCAAACAGCCGTTTTGAAGCGACAGCCGTCACTTCATCGCGGGTTCTCAGGCTGAGGATACAGCTGACGAGGACGCGGAAAGGATCTTTTCCCTGACCGATATGGATCACCGCCGGCATTTTCCAATGGCTTCCAGCTCGTTTGATTTTGCCAATCACTTTAGAAATTTTCCGGTTGTCCAAGTTTTTCCTCTCCCGGGGGCGCTTGGTGGCCTGGTTGAAAAATCATGCCGCCACAACTTATAGTAAATGCAAAGGCTTTCTGGTAACATGACTTCTTCATTTTTTTAATCTTAATGAACGTCCCCACCACCAGTCCGGGGATGCCAGCCCAGGGCTGGATCAAATTAGTGCGCTATGGATTTATAGCTTTTCGGGGCTCGTGAGCACAGCGAACGGAGCCTTAAACTTATCCTCCCGCGTAGCGGGTAAATTATATGCAACACACGATATCTGTTCTTGTAGTAAACCGTTTTGGAGTTCTGTCGAGAATTTCCGGTTTATTCAGCGGCCGGGGATTTAATATTGAAAGCCTCAACGTTGCCGAGACCAATGATCCCGATATATCGCGGATGACCATTGTCACCATCGGGGATGATTCGAAGATAGAACAAATAACCAAGCAGTTGAACAAGCTGGTCGATGTTATAAAGGTCATCGATCTTACTGAGGAAAATTTTGTCGACCGGGAATTGATTCTGATTAAAATGAACGCTGAACCCCGGGTCCGGGAAGAGATTTTAAGGATTGTAGAAATTTTTCGGTCCAAAGTGGTGGATGTGAGCGCCAATACCTATACCATAGAAATTACCGGGGACCAATCCAAGATAAAAGGATTTCTGGATCTTCTTCGTCCTTTGGGAATTAAGGAAATCGTCCGTTCAGGCAGGATTGCCATCAGCCGGGGAACTAAATCAATCAACTGATAAATAGCGAAAAGGAAAAATAAATTGACGAACATATATTATGAAAAACAGGCGGACCTTAAATTCATCCAGAAAAAAACTATCGCTATTATAGGCTATGGGAGCCAGGGGCACGCCCACGCCCGCAATCTTCACGATAGCGGCATCAAGGTCGTGGTCGGCCTGAGAGAAGGGAGCGCATTTTGGGACCGGGCCACCAAGGATGGATTGAACGTGATGACCGTGCCTGAAGCGACTAAAACAGCCGACATCCTAATGATCCTGATTCCTGATGACAAACAAAGAGCCATGTATGAAAAGGACATCCAACCTCATTTGAGAAAAGGCATGGCTCTTGCGTGGGGACATGGATTCAACATTCATTTTGGCCAAATCGTTCCACCGGAAACAGTGGATGTATTCATGATCGCTCCTAAAGCTCCGGGACATCTGGTGAGGCGGACGTTTGAACAGGGCGCAGGAGTTCCCTGCCTCATGGCGATCTATCAGGATCCAAGCGCAACTACCAAGGATATCGCCTTGGCGTATGCAAACGGAA
>JADFGI010000198.1 GCA_022567815.1 Nitrospinota bacterium | reverse complement strand
GAAATGTTTCTTATATAAAAGTGAAAGGAAGGACCTTTGGCAAATCACAAGTCTGCAATCAAGCGCAATCGTCAAAATGAAAAAAGGTATGCCAGGAACAAGGTTTACCGAACTCAGCTTAAAACAGCCACCAAAAAGGTTTTAGCGGAAGTAGAGGCTAAGGATAAGCAAGAGGCGGAAATTGAATTAAAAGGGGCCATTAAAACAATTTCCAAAGTGGCCAGTAAAGGGGTTATCCATAAACGCACGGCATCCCGAAAAATTTCCGGCCTTGCCAAAAAGGTCCACCAACTTTCCGCCTCTGCTTGAACGGAGCCGGAAAACGGCCCTAGCCTTTAGGGCCGCCCACCGTCAGTTTTTCCCAGCGCAAAGTTTTAGAATCAGTGATTCCAGAATTCCCCTGGGAGATTGGCCGGAGCCTTTAAGTTCCCGGTCCGCTTGAGCCAGATCTTTAAAACTTCTTATCAATTCCAGTTGGCTGAAATTCCGCGTGTGTTTCAAGGCTTTCTCCACCATAAAGGGCTTTGCTCCCATTTCCTGCGCGATTTTACCAGGAGAAAGTTTTTGGGATTGATAATGTTTGACTTCCCATATGGCCCGGAGTTGCCAAATGATCGTCCCCAAAATTTTTAGAGGCTCTTCTCCGTGGTTGAGCTGATTGTGTAACAGGGCAAGGGCCTGTTCGGCATTTTTTTCTTTCAACGCTTCTGTCAGCGCGAACGGGTTTTCCTGCTTGATGTCTCCCACCACCGCCAGCACCTGCTGGTCCGAAATGGACCGGTCCTTCCCCGCAAAAGTCATGACCTTCTCCAGTTCCACGGCCAAAACCCCCGGTTTGGGTCCGGTTTGCTCGACCATCTGCCGGGCCGCGTCTGGAGAAAGATTATAACCCAGCGCCTGGGCCCGTTTTTTGATCCAGGGAATGAGGGTCATTTCCCTGGGGGCGTCGCAGGATACCGCACCGGCAAGGTTTGTGAGGGACTTGAATAATTTTCTTTTCCGGTCCGCTTTGTCCGCCGTCAGGATCAAACAGGTTTCCGGGATGGGATCTTTGGCGTAGTCGAGAAGTGAATCGCATTCTTTGGGCGGCAGGGTGATTTCATGGAGATTTTTTACGATCACCACTTTGGTCCCGCCCAGGAAGGGCAAGGTTTTGACTGCGGAAATCCAGTCGTTAACGGAACTGCTTGTCGCCTCGAAGGTTTCGAGATTGAAATCGCGGTTGTCAGGGTCGATCAGGTTCTCCACTATCGCGTGAATGACCTCGGTGTGAAAAAATCTTTCTTCGCCGTAAAGAAAATAAAGAGAACCGATCTTCCCCTGTTCAATCTCCTGAATGGCTTCTCCGGGATTCAAAATGACAGCCGGATCAGAATTGGTCGATGACGATACTCACCAAACGGTTGGCCAATTCTTTATAAGCGTCATTGAGGGCTACCTGCCGGGCGGCTTCGGAATTGATCACGTCGGCGGTGGTGCGGAAATCCCATTTGGTGGTGAAATTTTGTTTGAGAAATTGTTTTCGCTTCACCATATCCCTCACATGTATGTCAACACCCAGCGACACATAATATTCCTGGGCGACATCATTGGAGTTGAAGGACACCGCCTGCAAAGTGTAATAGCTCAAAACGCCTTTCATCACCAGGTCGGCTTTGCCTTTATTCACCACTTTCAGCCGGCCATCGTTGATAAAAGATTGCCGAATGACGTTGGTCATGTCCCTGTGGATATCCGGTTCCGAGGAGGTGTTATCAAAAACCGGAATGGCCACGGTTTTCAAATGCGGTGGAAGGGTATTTTGGGTTCCAGTGAGATGGTAGCCGCAAGCTGAAATCAGTACCAGCCCGGTCAGGATACAAAGGGTTTTGATTCGGGATTGCATTTTTTATTTCACCACGATATTGACCAGTTTTTTTGGAACAACAATAACTTTCTTGATTTCCTTCTCACCGATGAATTCCTGAATCTTGGGATTTTCCAGTGAACGCGATTTTATATTCCCCTCGCTCATGTCGGCTGGAACGGTAATTTTATGTCTTACCTTACCATTGACTTGAATCACGATCAATATTTCATCCGCCTCAATCAGCGCGTCATTATGAATGGGCCACGGGGCTTGCCCGACATTTTGATCGTGCCCCGACAGGGACCACAATTCTTCAGCTATATGCGGTGCAAAAGGAGCCAGCAAGGCAACCAGGGAATCTATGGCTTCCTTGACCACACTTTGAGCGTTTGAGTTGTTTTTATCCGATTCGTTCCACCACTCACGGAAAGCGTAAAGATGATTGACCAGTTCCATGCTGGCTGAAATGGCGGTGTTGAATTGGGTGCGATTCTGGATATCCTCCGTCACCCGTTTGATGGTGATATGGGTTTTCCGGCGCAACCCTTTCAGTTCTTTCGCCAGGGGAGCCGTGGGTTCCGGCACTGGCTTGGCGGATTGGATTTCCGGTAAAAAATCTCCGCAAATCCGCCACACTCTTTTTAGAAAACGAAAACAACCTTCCACCCCCTGGTCGCTCCAGTCCAGGTCCTTGACGGGAGGCGCGGCAAATAAAATAAAAAGCCGTGCGGTATCCGCGCCATAGTTTTTGATGATATCGTCCGGGTCCACCACATTGCCTTTCGACTTGGACATCTTGGTCCCGTCCTTGATGACCATTCCCTGCGTGAGTAGATGGGCGAACGGTTCCGGAGTTTCAATTTGCCCCAGGTCTCTCAGCACGAGATGAAAAAACCGTGAGTATAAAAGATGCAGGATGGCGTGCTCGATGCCGCCGACGTATTGATCCACCGGCATCCAGTATTTTACATTTTCAGGGTCGAAGAGTTGCTCATTGTCTCGGGGCGAGGTGTAGCGGTCAAAATACCAGGAAGAACAAACGAAGGTGTCCAGCGTGTCGGTCTCCCTCTGCGCGGGCCGTTTGCATTTCGGGCAGGGAGTATTTATGAAATCGGGCAGGGTTTTCAATGGCGATTGGCCTTGATCGCCTAATTGGGCATCCAGCGGCAACTCCACCGGAAGTTGGTCGTAAGGCACCGGAACGATGCCGCAGGACTCGCAATGCACGACGGGGATCGGGGTCCCCCAGTAGCGCTGACGGGAAACGCCCCAGTCGCGCAGTTTGTAATTGACAGTGGCTTTGCCGATCTTTTCCGCTTCCAGATATTCGCATACCCTGCGGATTCCTTCCTTGCCGGCCAGACCGTCAAATGATCCGGAGTGGATCATCGTCCCCTCTTCTTTATACGCTTCGGTCATCGTGGTTTCATCCAGCGTAGCGTTTTTGGGCTGAATGACGACCTTGACTGGCAGATCATATTTTCGGGCAAAATCCAGATCGCGCTGGTCATGCGCCGGAACGGACATGATCGCGCCGGTGCCGTATTCCATCAAAACGAAGTTGGCGGACCATACGGGAATCTCTTTGCCTGTTAGTGGATGGACCGCGTAGCCGCCTGTGAAAACGCCTTCCTTATCTCCGGTTTCGCTGGTACGTTGGATTTTGTCTTCTTTCACGACTTTTGCAATGAACGCGTCCACGGCTTTTTCTTGATCAGTTCCCCGCGAAAGAGCTGTTGTCAGCGGATGCTCGGGAGACAGGACCATGAAGGTGGCTCCAAACAGCGTGTCTGGCCGGGTGGTGAATATTTTGATAATTTCGTCACTTCCCTTCACCACAAAATCAACCTCGGCGCCATAGCTTTTGCCGATCCAGTTTCTTTGCATGGTGATGACTTGTTCCGGCCAGCGGCCTTCGAGGTGCTTCAGGCCGTCCAATAATCTGTCCGCGTAATCGGTGATCTTGAAGAACCAGGCTTCCTGTTGTTTCTGCTGGACCGGGCCGTCGCACCGCCAGCAACAGTCATCAACCACCTGTTCGTTGGCCAGGACGGTATTGCAGGCGGAGCACCAGTTCACCGTGGCGGTTTTCCGGACCGCCAGGCCCTTCTCTAAAAACTGGAGGAAGCACCATTGATTCCACCGGTAATACTCCGGTCGGCAGGTGGCGATCTCCCGATCCCAGTCGTAGCTGAATCCCAGGCGCTTGATCTGCTTGCGCATCGAGCGGATATTCTCAAACGTCCACTTGGCGGGATGGCTGTTATTTTGAATCGCCGCGTTTTCCGCCGGCATGCCAAACGCGTCCCAGCCCAAAGGATGCAGGACGTTGAATCCCTGCATGCGTTTGAACCGGGCGATGGCATCGCCGATGGCGTAGTTGCGCACATGGCCCATGTGAATTCTTCCCGAGGGATAAGGAAACATTTCCAACAGGTAAAACTTTTTCCGTGCCGGGTCGCGTTCGGCCTTGAACGTATTGTTCTCTTCCCAGATTTTTTGCCACTTCTCTTCTATCGATTTAAAATCATATGGCTTCATGGATTACTAGAGTTTTTGTTCAATATGAGGCAGAAATTTTCCATTCATGGTAATGACCACGCGGTCTTCCTTTTGGTTTCCCTTCACCTTGTCCACGGTTAACTTGAAATCGATGGCGGACATGATGCCGTCACCGAATTTTTCGTTGATAATTTCTTTGAGCGATTCACCATAGTGCATGCAGACTTCAGTCAGCCGGTAGATGGTGGGTTCCTGGATGATATCGGGATCATAGGAACGCATCGGGCATTTTCGCATCTCTTTCAGTGCCTTTTTATCGATGCCGGGAACCAGTTTAAGGAGTTTTTTCTCCGTATCCTTGTGCAGTTGCGCCTGGGCGTGAAACAACTGAGCCACATAAACATTGCAAAGGCCAAGAGCTTTCGCAAGTTGGTCATAAGTTTTTCCTGATGCTTCTTTTGCCGCCAATAATTTTTCTACCAGTTCTTTTCTATCCATGATGTCCTTAAGTCTGTAATAGGTTAGCGATGGTTTCCCTAAAAAAAAGGCCTATAACACAGGGATACGGTTTACTCTGATCCAAAATGGAAGGAGGAACCTTATATTAGCAAAAAACTGGAAATAAGCCAGCGGGGGGAGAGAGAGGCCCTGTTGCCGGAAAACCTTCATGGATAGAAGGGTTCTCCGTTATAATGCCGGGCCATGACGGAACTAACCGCGGTCATCGGAACGGTTTTCTTTTTATATGTCCTGCTGATGCTGGGGATCGGTTACGTGACCTCCCGAAGCACAAGTTCCCCCGCCGATTTTTTCCTCGCCGACCGCTCGCTGAAAGCCTGGGTCACGGCCATTTCCTCGACCGCCAGTTCCGAGAGCGCCTGGGCGGTATTGGGGACGGTGGGTCTCGCCTATAAAGACGGGTTGTCGGCCATGTGGTTTTTGCCGGGTTGCCTGCTGGGATACGCGATTAATTGGTTTCTTATTGCCGAAAGGCTGCGCAAACATTCCCATGAGGAACGCGCCCTCACGCTTCCCGATTACCTGGAATCCCATTTCAACGACAAATCAAGCATCCTGCGGATCATTTCCGTCGTCATCATATTCGCCTGCATGATGGCCTATGTCGCCGCCCAATTCACCGCCATCGGCAAAACCTTCGACGCCATTTTCGGAATCCCGCATTGGCTGAGTATTTCCATCGGCGGGACCATCGTGATTCTTTACACGATGATGGGAGGTTTCCGCGCGGTGGTGTGGACGGATTTTATTCAAGGATTGATTATGGTCCTGGGCATCGCGCTTTTGGCTTCCGTAGCCGTGTGGAATCTGGGCGGATTTAGCGGCATGGTTCAGCAGGTCCAGCAGGCGTCTCCGGACACATTAGCCTGGATGGGCGGTAAAACCACTGCCGCGTTTTTTGGGTCGATGGTGGGATTACTGGGAATCGGTCTGGGTTATCCCGGTCAGCCGCACGTCATTAACCGTTACATGGCCGCAAAGGACACGAAAACCATCGAGCGGGGAGCGTGGATCGCGATCTCCTGGGGACTCATAATATATAGTTCCGCGATCGTCCTGGGGGTGGCGGGCAACGCCCTGTTCCCCGGACTGGAAGACCCCGAACATCTGTTTCCCAAGGCGGCGGAGGCGTTACTGCCGACGGTCGTGACGGCTA
>JADFGI010000002.1 GCA_022567815.1 Nitrospinota bacterium | reverse complement strand
GCGGCCAGCCTGGGGGCTGGACCCAATATTCTCATGCGACGGATTTAAGGTTTTTCGGGGCTCGTGAGCGTGTGATATTCGACCTTTGCCTTCATGCCCCGTAGGGGTAAAGCGAACGGAGCCTTAAACTTATCCTCCCGCGTAGCGGGCGTGACGCTGGACCCGAATTGAAACATCTTTCTTTGCCGGTAAACATTATCAAGGCAAACGATAATTGCCTGGTGCCCCTACGGCTAGTAGCTACGGGGTATGAAACCCACTGGTGGGAATCGATGGCGGATTATTTTATTACCCGTCGCGCGGCCCTTGATTTACAGGATATTTATGGCCACTCCGTTGAAAAATGGGGTGAGAGGGTTGCTGATGAATATCTTGAAACCGTTTACGGGGTTTTTGAGCTGGTTGCAAAGAATCCTGAACTTGGCAAACTGAGAAGAAAACGATCCGGTCCTTTCCTCATGTATCCCGCGCGAAAACACTTTGTCATTTACGACACCTTGCCTGAAGGAATTATTATCCTGACCCTGTTGCATCAAATGCGCAAAATTGAAAGTATTATTGAAAACCTTGGTCCCTCTTTTATCTCCGAAATTACCTTTTTGAAAAAGCAGTTTCATAAATGAGTTTGAATTGGGTCACAAATTTTCTGGATTGGTTCCGCCCGCCTACTCCAGTCGTCCCGGAAAACCAGGTTTCCCCCGAATTGCTCCAAAAAGTCCGGGCCATTCAGGTCAAGACCAATTATCTGGCCAATGACCTCATGACCGGTGAGTATGTTTCGGCCTTCAAGGGAAGGGGCATGGAGTTCAGCGAGGTCCGGGAATATCAGCCGGGTGACGACATTCGTTTGATCGAATGGAACGTCACGGCCCGTATGGGCCAACCTTATATCAAAGAGTTCAAGGAGGAACGGGAATTGACGTCGATGCTTTTGGTCGATGTCAGCTCATCGGGTGAATTTGGATCTGTTGGAAAGCTGAAAAACGAGGTCGCCGCTGAAATCGCCTCCATCCTGGCTTTCGCGGCAATCAAAAATAACGATAAAATAGGCCTGATCGTATTCTCGGATATAATCGAACATTATATTCCGCCCAAAAAAGGCAAAGCCCATGTATGGAATATCATCCGCACCATATTGGATTTTAATCCGGAAGGGAAAGGCACCAACCTGAATCTTCCGTTGGAATATTTGATAAATATCCAGAAACGTAAAACCGTTACCTTTTTGATATCGGATTTTCAGGCAAAGGGTTACGAGAACACCCTGAAACTGGCCAAACAGAAACATGACATCATTGCTTTAAGGGTCGTCGATCCGCGTGAATGGGATCTCCCAAATGTGGGCCTGGCCCACCTGCAAGACGCGGAAACCGGCGAATCTATCTTGATCGATACAGCCGACCGGGGCATGGTCAAACAATTCTCGCAACTTTGTAAAAAGGAATTTTTAAAAATGAAAACGTTCTTTAATTCTATTGGCATCGACATCATTGAAATACGCACGGACCGGCCTCTTGTCGAGCCAATCATCCGGTATTTTAAAGTCAGAGAAAAAAGGCGCGGAATATGAACTCCCCACAATTTAACAAAACGAATGATGGAGTCGGCACTGGCATAAAAATTTTTGTGGTCGTTCTGACAGTCATTACGGCAGTGACTTTCGCCGTTTTTTTGTTCAAAGTGGTGGGCAAGGTTACTTCATCATCCAAAGAGAAACCCTGGGCTCTGCATTTGAAAATAGTAGGTGACAAGCTAACAGAGGCCGGACTCAAGAAACAGGCCGTTGCCCAGTACACAAAATTCCTTGAACATGAGGACGTCGATTTAAAAACCCGGGCCCTGGTTTCGCAAACTCTTGGGGAGCTTTATATTAAACTTGGTAATTGTAGCGAAGCTCTGTTCTGGTTTTATCAAGCGCAGGTTGCAGGACCCGACCCCGCCGACAAAGAAATTCTGGGATCTCAAATAGCCACCTGTCTCAAAGAGGTCAAATCGGGACAACCTTGAAAATGAATTTCGCATCAAATGAAAAATCCCGTCCCAATGGGCGAGGAGTTATGTCATCGCGAGAAGCGACAGCCAGCGTGACGCTGGACCCAATACTCACTTTCGATGAATTAATGGCTGACCGTATCCTGCATCGTGCTGAATTTTCATCCCGTCATTTCTTCTTAGGGGCTCGTGAGTGTAGCCAAGGTCAGCCCCACTTTTCCTCCCCGCGTGGCGGGGCCAGATGGTTTTCAGCCGGGCTCCTTTTTATGGCGTTGAATTTTGTTTCCCTTCCGGGATTTGCCCAAGGGTCCACAGCGGAGACACATTCGCCAATTTCGGTGGAGGTGGATATTTCGCCTATTCTGGCTACTGTGGGCGACCTGATTACCTACTCCATCCGGGTACGCCATGATTCCACTATCAAACCCTCCCCGCCAATATTTGTGCCACCGGAAGGATTGGAAGCGGTCGATCAGGGAACCAGGGTACTTCCCCGAAAAAATACTCAGTTGCAACAGGAATTCTGGTTCCGTTTGCGGGCCGACCTTGTGGGAACTTACGACTTTCCTGCCCTCACAATCCCTTTTCTCGTTTCCGGGACTGACAATAAAGGCAAAATAATTCCAGGTCAGGTTTCCTCTCCAAAAGCCCAACTGGCAATACAGTCTATCCTGCACCTTCAAGGCGAACCTACGGACATCCGCGACATTAAACCTTTGGAAAACATTGACAGGGATTGGCGTCCCATCGTTCTTGCATTGTTGACGGCCGTTCTGGTCATCGCCTTGGGAATTTTCCTTTATCTCAAACGAAGGAGGAACGAATTGACGGAGTCCACACTCAAACCGGAGCACTTGTCTCCACAAGAAACTGCCTTGCGGGAATTGGAAATTTTGCAGGCTAAAGGATTGCTGGGAAAAGGCCTCATCCGAGAATATTATTTTCAACTGTCGGAAATATTCCGTCGTTACCTTGGAGCCCAATTTAAATTCCCGGCGCTGGATTGGACAACGGAGGAAATCAAAACCTTCCTCACACGCTCATCATCACTGAATACAGGGAACAGCGAAAAGATTTATTTCATCCTCGAACGCACCGATCTGGTGAAATATGCCAAATCCAAGGTAGCGACGGAGGAAAACATGACGCGGGAGATCATTTCTTTTATTAAAGATAATACCCATCCTAAGAAACCCGAACTCGCTCTCAACAACCCAGCGGCAGGCTCATGACATTTTTCCGCTTTGAGGACCCCTGGTTTTTACTACTCATCACCCTCCTTCCCCTTGCCGCTGTTATGGTCCGCAACAACCGGGAAGCGGTTATTTCCTACTCCTCTATAGGCCGATTGAAAGCCGTCCGCCCCGGTCGGATGACGCTGATTTCCGCGATTCCAAATTTCCTCAAAGCCCTCGGGTTTGCCTTGCTTATCATCGCTCTTGCACGTCCTCAGGAGGGTCACAAACGATCCCAAATTTTATCCGCCGGAGTGGATATCGTTCTCGCCATCGACACATCGGGCAGTATGCAGGCCCTGGATTTTATGAAGGAAGGAAAGCGAATCAACCGGCTGGAAGTGGTCAAGGATGTGGTCTCGGATTTCATTGCCAACCGGGAAAATGACCGCATGGGTATGGTGGTTTTTGGTAAGGAAGCGTTCACCCAATGCCCATTGACTTTGGACCATGACATCCTGCTGGCCTTTTTGGAAAACCTGGAAATAGGGGTTGCCGGAGACTCAACCGCCATCGGGTCCGCTATCGGAATTTCCATCAAGCGTCTTAAAGATTTAAAATCGAAATCCAAGGTCATCATTCTGTTGACCGACGGACGCAACAATGCCGGAAGCCTGTCTCCCGCACAGGCCGCGGAAATCGGCAAAATCTACGGAATAAAAATTTACACCATTGGCGTCGGCACGCGCGGCAAAGCGCCTTTTCTTGTGGATTCCATTTTTGGCAAACAATACATCTACCAAAATGTGGAAATCGATGAAAAAACCTTGCAGGAAATTGCGCAAAAGACAGGCGCAAAATATTTTCGCGCCACCGACCGGGAATCCCTGAAAAATATCTATAAGCAAATTGACAGCCTGGAAAAAACGGAAGTCAAAATTCTGGACCGTTCGGAGTACCGGGAACTCTTCCCTTATTTTTTAATTCCGGGTTTGATATTTATCCTTGCGGAAATTTTATTGTCTCACACGAGATTAAGAAGGATTCCCTGACATGCGATTTGGCGATCCGCTTTATTTCTATCTGCTTTGGCTACTGCCGGTATTGATACTATTTTTCCGTTGGGGTTTGCGAAAAAAGCGTCAATTAACCGAAAAGTTCTGCAATCCACCCTTTTCCACAAGAACATTGCAGGAAGAAATTTTCCTCCGGAAAAATTTTAAAGCGGTTTTCAGCGTCCTTGCGGTTTTTTTTATGATACTGGCGCTGACGCAACCGAGGTGGGGTCATGAATGGAAAGTCCTGACACAGCAGGGAGTGGACATCGTCGTAGCACTGGATGTTTCCACCAGCATGTTGGCGGAAGATATCAAACCCAATCGGCTCAGCCGCGCCAAACGAAAAATTTCCGATCTTTTGGATATGCTGGACGGTGACAGGATCGGGTTGGTGGCTTTCGCGGGAACGGCTTTTATCCAATGTCCGTTGACCCTGGACTACTCCGCCGCAAAACTTTTTCTCGACGCAACCGACACCGATTTAATCTCCGCTCAGGGAACGGCATTGGCCGACGCCATTCGTAAAAGCGTTTTAGCTTTCAGGACGGAGGACGATAAGTCCAAGGCTATCATCCTTATTACGGATGGAGAAAATCACAGTGGCGATCCATTGAAAGCCGCACAATGGGCCGCCGAACAGGGAATCAAGATCTTCACCATTGGCATCGGAAAGAATAGCGGCGCTCCCATCCCCGATACCGATGGTGGATTCAAAAAGGATGCGAAGGGGGAAATCGTATTGACCCGGTTGGATGAAACAATTTTAAAAAAAATCGCTTTGGAAACCGGTGGCGTTTATGTTCGGTCCGTCACCGGAGATCTTGATCTCAATAAGATTTATCTGGAAAACATCAAACCAAAAATAGAAAAAAAAGCGTTGAAATCCCAACGCCGTAAAATTTGGACGGAACGCTTCCAATGGTCGGTTTTTCTGGCTCTTGCCTGCCTCATGATTGAATTTTTGATCCCGGAAAAGCCGGTTCGTCGCCCCCTCGCGGACCAATAAAAACTTCTCCCGGCGCGTTTAAATTTGTTAAAATAGGGTAAGTAAACTCGTCGATTTCTGGTTCACCACCCCTTGACAACCCGGGAAACCGATCCTATTAAAGATAACCGCTGAATTCGGTTTTCGGGATCGGCAATGTAGCTCTAACTTTTTGAAAGGATTGACCTTATTATGACGGATATTTCACGAACAATGAGTACGGACGCCGTCGCTGCCGAACAACAACGGTTCATGGTTCGGGTTTACAACTGGATGACGGCGGGATTGGCCGTTACCGGAGGACTCGCATTTTACGTTTCCAATAGTGAGACGATGATGAATATTATTCACGGCAACCCGATTGTTCCCATCGTATTGATTGTCGCGCAATTGGGTCTGGTGGTTTACCTGTCCGGCTGGATTGAAAAAATGTCCGCCAGTCAGGCCACAGGTATTTTCATGTTATATGCCGGGCTTACCGGGCTGACGTTTTCCTTTATCTTCATTGCTTATACGTCGGCCTCAATCACCTCGACATTTTTCGTCACCGCCGGCACGTTTGCAGCCATGAGTATCTATGGATACACCACCAAAAAAGACCTGACTTCCTGGGGAAGTTTCCTCTTTATGGGGTTGATTGGAATCATCATCGCTTCATTGGTCAATATGTTTTTGCAAAGTACCGCCATGCATTGGATCATTACCTATGCGGGTGTGCTCATATTTATTGGTCTCACAGCCTATGACACCCAAAAGATCAAAGAAATGAATATCCTTGGAAACGAGGGAACAGATGAAGACACCAAGGAAGCCATCTCCGGAGCACTGAGGCTGTATCTGGATTTCATCAACCTCTTCCTGATGCTCCTGCGAATTATGGGAGACAGACGGTAATTTTTTATTTAAAAATCAACCGATGAATGCAGATGAGGAAAATAAAACGGTAGTAGCACAGGCTTTCCAGCCTGTGCCCTATTTTATAACGATTGCGAACCAGTTAAAAAATAAAAATCCCCCCAACCCCCTTCATGGAAGGGGGAGCAAGGTTCCCCTTTTATGAAATTGCACTTTGCATAATTCCGAAGGCTCGGGTTTTTATCTATGATTTTGGGTTTGCAGGCTTTCCAGCCTGCCTTATGGCACAGCCTGGAAAGGCTGTGCCACTGAACTGAAAATGTCTTGCTTACCAAAGGTCTCTGGGTTCAACAAAAACCCATCGCACGTTAATATTGGGTCCAGCCCCCAGGCTGGTTCCGTTCAGTTTCTCATCCTTGTAACCATTTTCTTTTTCTTTGCCACGGAAATTGTTCTGGCAGAATCCGTCGATTCCAGCATTCAGGCTGGGATATCCAATTACCGGCAACAGAATTTTGAACAGGCGGAACTTAATTTTTCAAAAGCTCAAAAACAACAGCCGGATAATCCCGAACTGAATTACAACCTCGCCAACAGTCATTACAAAAATGGCAAGTACCAAGAGGCGCTTCAGTCCTATACCCATGCGAGGGGAAACAAAACACCGCCCGGATTGGAGCAAAATTCTTTGTACAATTCCGGCAACGCTCTTTATCGCCTGGGCAAACTTGTAGAATCCATCGCGGCGTACAAAAAAGTTTTGGAGCTGAATCCAAAGGATATGGACGCTAAATTCAACCTGGAGTTTGTCAGGGAAAAATTAAAAGAAAAAAATCAGCAAGACCAAAAACAAAATCAATCGCAGGACGAGGATTCCGACGGCAATCATAATCCGAAACAAAAGCCGTCACCGGATAATAAAAATGAAGATGACAGGCAAGATTCAACCCAACAGGAGAACCAAGAACCTTTACCTCTTGATGAACCGGAACAGAATTCAGATCCATCCGAGCAAACAGAATCCAATCCTATAGAGCAGGCTCAGGACCCGGAAAACTCCATCTCAAAAGATCAGGCCGAACAATGGTTGAGCGGCCTCGATGAAGACCTGAAAAAGTTCAGTCAAAAACAAGCCCGCAGAGAAGAAGGAAAAACCCCTTACTCCGGCAAGGATTGGTAATCCTGCCCATCCAATGAAAATAAGCCCATCAATATTTATTATCCGTTTTTTCCTTGCGAGCTTTGCGCTTTTGTTGACGACGGGACTGGCATTGCCTGCCCTTGCGGGAGAAATTGGACTCACCGCACGGGTCGATAAAAATGAAATTTCACTGGAGGAGCACATCCAATTATCCCTCACCGTGACCGGGGTGATGAATGCACCGGAACCCCAATTGCCGCCTCTTCCCGATTTTCGGATTCGATCTTCATCCACCTCTTCATCCACGCAAATTGTAAATGGACAAATGAAAGTTTCAGTAACGTACATCTATCAGCTTATACCACTGAAAACCGGATCATTTATTATTGAGCCCGCGATTCTAAAATTGGCGGGCGTCACCTATCAAACCAAACCGGTCGCCATTACCGTTTCATATCCCGACCCCAATTCTCCAACAACCAAATCTCCGGCTTATGTGGAAACGTTTATTTCCAATGCAAATCCATACGTCAATGAGCAGGTGATTTATACTTTCAGGCTTTACCGAAGGGTCGAGGCGAAGAACCTCGATCTTAAAATGGCCTATGAAGACAGCAAATTTCGCAAGCAAAGTATGGGGGATGCAAAAATCTATTCCCGAACCATCAATGGGGTGCAATATAAAGTCCATGAACTGTCAGCCGCCTTGTATCCCATCCATGCCGGAAAGGTGGAAATTCCACCCGCGATTCTAAAACTAGACCTCATCGACCGATCAAGAAATTCTCGTGGGCGAAACCCGTTTTCCAGCTTTTTCGACGATTCCTTTTTTGGGTCCCGCGCAACCTTAGTTCATAAAACCCTTCGTTCACAACCCATTCCGGTTAGGGTGCGTCCGCTACCGAAAGAAGGAAGGCCAAGGAATTTTGCCAATATCGTGGGTGATCTGACAATATCGGCCAATATAGGGAAGAAGGAATTGGAGGTGGGAGACACCACCACCTTGACCGTTACCGTGAAAGGACCGGGGAGTGTAAAAGATTTATCGTTGTCGCTTCCAGAAATAGCGGAACAATTTAAAATTTATCCGGACCAACCGGAATCCCAATTATCGGTCAGGGAAAATACGTTGAACGGTGAAAAGGTTTTTAAATTCGCCCTGGTGCCTTTAAAGGAAGGGTATAAAACTATACCTCCCATCGCCTTCTCCTATTTTGATCCGGCTGCGAAAAAGTATTTGACCCTCGAAACAATCCCCATAGCGTTAACAATTCTTCCTGCACACGACAAGGAAAATTTAAATATTGCCGAATCATTCCAGTCAAAAGTACCCGGCTCAAAAAACTCCGTACAAATTCTGGGAGAAGATATATTACCCATCCACACTAAGCTTTCAGATTTTGAAAACAATTTGTTGAGTGAATCGAATTATTTTTTGTTTGCTGGGGGCATGGTCGTTCCCCCGGTTCTGTTTTTCCTGTTTACGGGCTATGTCCGATATAACCAGCGACTCAGGTATGACACAGCCTTTGTCCGCAACCGCAAAGCTTTTAAATTAGCCAATCAAAAACTGAAACTTCTCTCAGCGTCAGCAGAGTCAAACCCCAGGGAATTTGTAAAACAATTATCCGCAATTTTCCGGGAATATATTGGCAATAAATTGAACCTGCAAGGAAAGGCCATCACCTCTCTGGAGGTGGAACGCAAATTAATGGACCGCCACTATCCTCAGGAACAAGCGGCAATAACCCGCACACTATTAGAAAAATATGATTCCCTGCAATACGCTCCTCCCAACGATTCAAAAAATAATGATAACTTGATGGATGAATCGTTGAACCTGTTGAACCAATTGGAGAAGCAGGCATGAATCCGCGGACTCTTGTTTTCCCATTTATTTTTTGTTTTCTTACGCTGTGGACACTGTTTCCTGGTTCTGCCAGAGGGGATGATGTTCTCTCGCAAATTGCTCTGGCCAACGGTTATTACGCGAAAAGCCAATACCAAGAGGCGGCAAATATTTATCAGGGGCTGATCGATCGCGGGAAAAAAAATGGCTATCTTTTTTATAATCTGGGAAACACCTATCTCCGCCTTGGAAAAACCGGGCCTTCCATCCTGAATTACATTCGCGCCAAACGGTTCCTCCCGCGCGATGAATCCCTGGACACCAACCTGAGTTACGCGATTCTAAAAACTCAAGATCAATTGGAACCGCCATCAACCAGTGGTTTAAGTTCTCTTTTTTTCTGGGTGAATAATTTCACTAAAACCGAACAACTGGTTTTTTTTGAAATCATCAACCTTTTCTTTTGGGTCGTCCTGGGTATTTGGATAGTACGCAGAACGGGATTTTGGAACCTGACACGAAAAACCATGATGGCTTTTCTTTTTATCTCTGTTTTATCTGTCGGTGTTAAAATAGTTCTGGAATCTGAATCCACCACCGGCGTTATCCTGGCAAAAACAATAGAGGTAAAGTCCGCCAGCGGTGCGGAAAACGTAACCCTGTTTGAACTGCACGAGGGTTCGGTGGTGTCGATCATCGATCATAAAAACGATTGGTATCAAATCGAGTTGAATGACGGGAAAAGGGGTTGGGCGCAAAAAGAATTTATTGGCATCTGAACCCATTTTTATTTTCTGAGAGGCTAAAAATGAAAGTTAAAACACCCCGCTCCGCAGGAGGTTGGGGAGCCATACTTTTTTCTTTAAAATGGGCTCATCGGTCGGGAGGCTTGTTGCCCATGTTGCGGGCTCTGGCATCCAAAAACAGTTGCAAGAGTTGCGCTCTGGGCATGGGCGGTCAACAGGGCGGAATGCGAAATGAAAAGGGAAGTTTTCCGGAAGTCTGCAACAAGTCATTTTTGGCTCAAGCATCGGATATGCAGGAAGCACTGCCTGCCAACTTCTTCAAGATCCACGATATTTCGACGCTATCGCAATGGTCTCCTCTCCAGCTTGAATTGAGCGGGCGCTTGACCCAGCCGGTCCTTTGTGAACCAGACAATACGCATTACCGTTCCATATCATGGGATGAGGCGATTGACAGGATCGTCGCCAAAATTAAAGCCACGCTCCCTGACCGAACATTTTTTTATTCCAGCGGTCGTTCCTCCAATGAAGCGGGATTCCTTCTTCAACTGTTAGCCAGATCGTTCGGGACAAATAATGTAAACAACTGCTCTTTTTACTGCCACCAGGCATCAGGAGTGGGTATGTCGCAAAGCCTGGGCACGGGCACCGCCACCGTTCAACTGGAAGATCTGGACGCGACAGATTTTATATTTTTGATAGGAGCCAATCCCGCATCGAACCATCCGCGTTTCATGCGCACCCTCATGGAAATCCGCAGGCGGGGCGGCAAGGTCGTCGTCATCAATCCTGCACGGGAACCTGGGCTGGAAAATTTCAGCGTTCCGTCGGATATTAAAAGCCTGCTCTTCGGATCAGAAATTGCCAGCGATTATGTTCAACCCCACATCGGGGGCGATATCGGCCTCTTGAAGGGGATCGGCAAGGCCCTTCTGGAATTCTCCGAAAAGGACACTGGAGTTCTTTATCCAGAATTTATCGAAAACCATACCAATAATTTCTCCGCTTACAAAAAGGACCTTGAAGCAACCTCATGGGAACATTTGGAAGCCAGTTCAGGAGTCAAGCGCGATACCATGCATGACCTTGCCCGGAAATACTCAAGGGCTAAAAATGTGGTTTTTGCCTGGGCCATGGGAATCACCCATCATTCTCACGGTGTCGAGAACGTACATTCTATCGTCAACCTTGCGTTACTGCGTGGCATGGTCGGACGAAAAAACGCCGGCCTGCTTCCATTGCGTGGTCACAGCAATGTGCAGGGCATCGGGTCCATTGGATTCACCCCGCAATTAAAGCAAGAGATTTTCAACAAACTGGAATCCTCATATGGCCTTTCCCTGCCCTCCCAAAAAGGATTGGACACCCTGGCTTGCATGGAGGCCAGTCACCAGGGAAAGTTTGATTTCGCCTGGAATCTGGGTGGAAATCTTTTTGGATCTAATCCCGATTCCCGCTTCACCACGACAGCTTTAAGCAAAATTGATTTTGTCTTGTACATGAACACAACCCTCAATCAGGGTCATATTCTGGGCCGGGGTAAGACCACCCTGATCCTTCCCGTCCTGGCCCGTGATGAAGAACCGCAACCGACGACTCAGGAAAGCATGTTCAGCTACATCCGAATGAGCGATGGCGGAAAACCACGTCATATTGGGCCCAGAAGTGAAGTGAGCGTGATCGCGGAAATTGCCGAAAAACTTTTGCCGCCTCAGCCCATCCCCTGGAAAGAACTCAGAGAGCATGAAAATATTCGCAAAATGATCGGTTCCATCGTACCCGGTTTTGAAAAAATGCTGACCATCGACGAAAGTAAAAAGGAATTTCACATCGACGGCAGGACGCTTCATTCCCAACAATTTCCCACGGCAAATGGAAAAGCGAAATTCCAGGTTTGCCCGCTCCCGGATATTTCTAATGGTACAAGCGCCAAAAACAATTTCACACTCATGACCGTTCGGTCAGAGGGACAGTTCAATACTGTGGTCTATGAATTGCAGGATCGATATCGTGGAATCCGGTCAAGGGATGTGGTTTTGATGAACCCGGAAGATATTCTGTCCGGAGGCTTTCGTGAGGGACAAAAAGTAACCGTTAAGAATGATACAGGTGAGTTGGCCGGATTGAAAATCCATCCATTTCCAATACGATCAGGAAATATCCTGATGTATTACCCGGAAGCAAACGTTCTGGTTCCAAGGAACCACGACACACAATCCAAAACGCCTTCGTTCAAGTCCATTAATGTGGTACTGATGAGCGAGGAATGAGAAGGCCGGGTTATTTAGGGTTCAATTGATTTTTAAAATTTTTCTTTTTTTCGTGAACCACGGTTTCATAAGTCGATAACAATTGGCGCATAATCTGCTGTCGATTTAAGGGGATGGAATGTTGCTTCCCCTCAAACTGGACCCTTAAATGTTTTTCCCCTTTTTCCTCAATACTGAATACGCCATTTTTGACTATTTCCTCGGTTCGGGATAGTAAATGGCCCTTGTCCCAGGGTTTGAAAAAATGCAAATCCGCTCCAGACTCCAAGCCTTGCAAGAGAGTACTCATGTCCCACGAGGCCGTCAACATGATCACCGGAATATGGGCCAGTTCCGGGTCATTTTTAATTACCCGGCACAACTCAAATCCATCCATTTCCGGCATTAAAATATCAGTGAAGACGATATTGGGAACCTGCTCCTCCATCATCGACAAAGCTTCCCTTCCATTTATCGCAACCTTGACAACATAATCATGCTTCCTCAGGGTGTGACTAAGAAGCGCACCTTGCTCCTCACAGTCTTCGACAATTAAAATATACGTTCGTTCATTTTCGTTCTTCATTTCGGAAGGCATTCAGCTATTATATTAAATTGTTAAGCCCAAACCTGAAGGCGGTTTCAATCCCACTAAAGCGCGGCAGGTTTTAACAACCCTTCATTGACATACCAAATAACTGGAAAGGGAGAAAACTTTCCACCTTTCCAGATTAAGAAACAAACATTTTTCAATTCAGGAATTGTCAGGATCAGCGCCTACCAAAAACCCTTCCAAATGAGCCCGCTTACCTGCGTCCCCCCTGCGATAAACGCGGATGACTTTTTCAATCAATTCTTTCAATATTCGATCTTCCATCAGTTCAGAATATTCATTCGAAAAATTTATTCCTCCGCCTTGTTCCGGTTCCTGACGGATCATGGGACCGCGCCCGGTGAGCAACCAATAAATGTTAATATCAGAAAACATACATAAATTTGCGAGAGTCGTTGCGGAAGGCAAGGATTTGTCGTTTTCCAGATCCGAAAGAGACCCCTGAGATACACGGATCTTTTTGGACAACTCCACTAATTTCAGCATGGAATGCTTACGCCACCCTTTCAGCCGGGTCCCGACCGTCGTGATTGTGATAGTTTCTTGTGAGCCATTGCTTTCGTCCGTCATAGCTTCCCTCATAATTGATATCCCTTCAGTTGAATTTATATTCACGCCATTAATTGGTTTATCGCTGAAAACCCAGGTTTTTAGGGAGGGAACACTACCTTTCCCATCAACGTTTCTCAAGGATATGTGGGGGGTATGGCGATATCGTTAAGCAAAAGTCACAGTTGTGTAACGATAACCAATGATTCCGCCCTGAAGTGGAAGGTTCATGAAGGGGAGAAAATGAGGGATTTGCCAAAAGGTTACGGGAAGGAAGGAACCTTCCCCGGTAAAAATCTCAAAGGAATGAGGCTAAAGCGTTGATTAAAAACCTGGAGGGGAAATATTCCCCTCTATTCCTGATCCTGAAACCGGTAGCCAACACCCCGGACGGTTTGAATATACACCCCAGCGTCCTTTAATTTGGAACGAAGCCGTTGGATGTGGGTATCGATTGTTCGGGAAAAAACACCATCCCCATATTCCCAAATCTGTTCGAGAAGAACATCGCGGGGTTTTATTTTCCCCGGACTTTCTATCAAACGCGCAAGAAGTTTGAATTCGGTGAGCGTCAAATTAACATCTACATTTTTTACCTTGACCGCGTGATTGGCCAAATTCACGCACAGACAACCATAGTTGAACTGCTCCTTCGGGTCCGGCGGAGCATACACGCGCTTCAGCACGCTTTTGATGCGAAGAATCAGTTCACGCATATTGCAGGGTTTAGTGACATAGTCGTCAGCGCCAAACTCGAATCCCAAAACCCGATCGACCTCATCATCGCGAGCGGTTAACATGATGATGGGAACATCGACGGTCCGGTTTTCCGAGCGCAAAATTTTTATCACATCCATTCCGCTCATTCCGGGCATATTGACATCCAGAACCAGCAAATCGGGAATTTTCAAGCGGATTTTTTTTATTCCCCCCTCACCATCCGAGGCCGTCTCGACCTTGAACCCTTCCTTCACCAGCTTTAACTCAAGAGCCGCCAATAATTCCTTATCATCATCGACTAATAAAATATTGTTATTCATTTAGCCATTCCTCAAAAAATTAATCCCTGGTTTTAGACGATTCCATTCTTCCGCATGCAGTTCATTCACCGCATCCCATTTTTTTACAAATTCTAATTCCATTTCCGATCCTCCCGATGGCGGATTATGTTCAAGTTTGTCCAAGTATTTTTTCCAACGAACCAGCATTCTCATTCGTCGCTCCAGAGGAATTTCACGGGAACCCAAAATATTATCTTCGATATCGCACAATTTAATTTTTTTGGATTCCAGGTTCCAACGGCTGATTTTTTTCGCATACTCCTCACTGGAAACATTGCCGGGCTTGGTCAAATTAAATACAATTTGGCGGACATCGGCCCCAAACATTTCCTCCAGGTCTTCCAGGGATAAAGGCGTATCTTCAACCAGGTCATGGCAAAGCGCCGCGATAACCCCTGAGATCGATTTGTTTTTAAAGGCCAGATAACTTTTACAAACTCTGCGGGGATGATGGTAGAACGCTTCTCCTTTCGGCCCCTTTCGCACTTGCCCTGCATGAAACTTTTTCGCCAAACGCGCGGCTTGTTTGATTAGCCCAAAATTACTAATTTTTAAAATTGGCACTTCAACTTTCAAAGCAATTTCTCTTGCCGAAAAAAATTCAAGGCATCCTCAACGATCCAGTCGATATGAGAAAGCAATTGATGGTCTGAATCCAGTTCCTGCAACTGGCACATAGGATGCGATTCCGCAAACTTTCTGGACTCGGAAATATCCACCGTGTCGTCATGAATTCCATGAACAATGCGCGTCGGCAATTTTCTGTCCAGAGCCAAGCGGTCCCATTTTTCCGCGTCCCGGAAAATATCCGTACTCAAAAGCATATCCTTATTATACCGATAATGGAACACTGGTATCAAGTCTGGAATGACGTTTGAGCCCTTTAAATGGCCTTGAACAAGCTTACGCCATCTTTTTAGAAAATTAAAACCCGGCGCCATGAGATAAATGGCTGCCACTTCCTGACGCGTTTGCGCCATGAGCACGGCAAGGTATCCCCCCATACTGCTCCCAATCAAACCAAACCGTTCGCCAGGATATTGGCCCATGCAGTCATTAATAATTTTTATCTGCCCGGACAACGATAACCGTTGAAAATCCCCTCCTTCCAGATCCGGCACCGTCAACGAAATGGAAGCTGAATCGAAGCGTTTTTTAAATTCCGTCGCTTTTTTCGATCCGGGGCTCGAGGCAAAACCGTGCAGATAAATAAACTGCGTCACAATGTTATGGCCTGTTTTTGCAAAATTTTATTACTGGCCGACTATGCGGAAAAATCCGGCTTTATTTTTCCGGTTCGGCCCATGCCTCTTTATGATCGAGACCGCCAACATTCTTTCGCATGATCCACAAAAGCCCCAGCCCAGGGAGCGCCGCCAGAAAAGTGATGAAAAAGAAAACCGGCCAACCCGTCATTTCAACAAGAAAACCAGATGGTGGCCCCACAAACACCCTCCCCAAAGCCGCCAATGCCGACAACAGGGCAAACTGCGTGGCGGTAAATCTGGGATCGCACAGGGCCATGAGGAATCCAACGAATGCCGCGGTTCCCATGCCTCCCGCCAGGTTTTCAAATAACACCGCAATCACCATCATGGTATAACTTTTGCCCACCAAGGCTAACACCATGAACGAAAGATTCGACACCGCCTGCAAAATTCCAAAATACATGAGCGAGCGGTACATCCCCAGGCGCGACATAACCACGCCGCCAAACAGGGCTCCCAAAATGGTGGCGATCAATCCCATACCCTTGTTAATAGCTCCGACCTCACCCACGGAAAACTCCACTCCGCGGATCAAAAAAGCTGTAGTCAAGCTTCCTGCAAAGGCATCTCCAATTTTATAAAGAACGATCAAGGCCAGCAGGGCCCAGGCCCCCGGTCTTGAAAAAAATTCCTTGAGCGGCCCCCCAACGGCTTCCGCCATCGTCCTGGGAGGAACCACTTTGACCTCCGGTTCCGGCCCGAGAAGAGTGGCCATCACTCCCAGGGTCATCACCCCCGCCATCAGGCAGTAGGTCAACCGCCAGCCGATAATTTCAGAAAATATCAACGCCAGGGCGCCCGAAACCAGCATGGCGATTCGGTATCCGGTCACAAAAACCCCGGCTCCGATACCGCGTTCCCTTTCCCGTAAAATATCCGTCCGATAAGCGTCCACGACGATATCCTGCGAGGCCGACATGGACGTGATCATCACCGCCAGCAGGGCCACGATCCAGGGGGCGGATTTCGGCGAAAAGCCGCTCATAGTCACAATGAGGGCCATGAGAGCGAGTTGAAAAATCAATATCCAACCCCGCCGCCTTCCCAGAATCGGCGGGACAAACCGGTCCAGAAGGGGTGACCAAAGGAACTTGAAGGTATAAGGCACACCCACCAGAGTGAATATTCCTATGGTCCTCAAATCCACCCCCTCCACCGTCATCCAGGCTTGAAGAGTCCCTCCGGTCAGAGCCAGTGGCAAACCGGAGGAGAACCCCAGCATCAAGATCGTGCCGATACGGACGTTGGCCAGGGACTTCAACTGTGAAAGGCGATTGTCGGTTGTCACCACTAAAGGATAACACCAATTCCTTTATTTTCAATTGGTTATATAAAATTTACGCAAATTTCACCCATTTTCAATCCAACTTATAGGAAAATTAATATTTTTCTAACCTTTTGAATTTACTGACTTTCATTGAAAATCCAGCTCCTTTGCGCCATTCAAAATGTTTTGCCACAAAGTGCATTGACAATATCCAGATAAGTCTAATAAAATCAATAATCAACCAAATTTATAATTCATACAAACCTTAACTTTTGTGGTGATTTTGTTTTTCCACGAAGGAATCCAGGTAAGCAATAAAGGCAGGAACCCAATAAATGCAGAACCAGGGCTATTTACAGCAATTAAAGGAACAAGTGAAGGTCAAGTCACTGGAGCTGAGGAAAAATAAACGGGAAAGCGAACAAACTACAAAACAGCTGAAAGACCTGATTTCAAATAATCGAAATGAAATAAGCGCCCTGAAGGCAGTCATCAAGAAAAAGGACGAGAAAATCAATTATCAGCGTTTGGCAACTCAGAAATCAACGAATCAGGAAATAAAAATCAGCGATGAAAATTCTATAAAAGAACCGAAGGATGAAGGAGAAAATCTTGCCAAAAATAATTCTCAGGTCAATCAAGATTTACAGAAGAATATTGATCTTCTAAAAAATCAGGCCCTGTTATTAAGACAACAAATTGCCCGTGAAAAACAACGCAACGAACAAACCCGCAAAGAAAATTATATTCTCGACCAGAAATTGAACCGGTTAAAGGAAAATAAAAACCATTCAAAAGTCTTAGTCAATAAAGTTGATTGGCTCCAATCGCAACTCCAGCAGGCCAGAACCGCTGTAATGAATTCCAAACAGGTTGCCAAAAAGATCCTCCAAAAGAAAGATTTATTGCTGGAAAAGTACGAAACAATTATCTTTGGCAATAACCGGCCAGCAGAAAAGGGAATCCCGCACTTATCCGTTATTGACGACCTTAAAGCGGAAGTCGGGGAACTGGCAATTGAAAACAAAAATTTATTCCATGAGATGGAATTCCTCAAAAAAGAAAACGAGGAAATAGAATCAAAAATTATGTTACTGGAAGAAAAAGAAATTGTTGACACCAGGGAGTTCAAACCCAATTCAGAAACCCGGGTTGCGGTGACAGCGGAGTTTTCCAACGGCTTGGAAAGTTTTCTCGTCACCTACTCAGATCTGATCACTCTCATTCTGGTAATTTTCGTATTATTGTATTCAATTTCCCATGTGGACGGAGGGAAGTTTGTCGAAGTATTTTCCTCTTTCCAGGAAAAATCTATAAAACTTCAAAACATGAATGTTCGTTTGGACACAAAAGAATTTGAAATGCTCAAACACGTCCGGGAACTGGTAAAGGACAATGTTGACCCGAAAAGCCTGGTCCGCAGTGACGTACGAACGATTCTCATTCGGCTAAATTCATCCGACCTGTTTACCCCAGGGAGCGCGGACCTGAAAAAAGGCGCGGAAGCTTTGATTCTTAATTCGATAAAAAGTGAAATGCAGGATGGAGTCAAACAGATTCATGTAGATGGACACACCGATAACGTTCCCATGAATAGCAACGGACAATTTGCGACCAATTGGGAACTTTCCTCGGTACGCGCATCCCATGTGGCGCGGATCATTATTGACAAGACCCATTTCCCGCCAGAACGTATGGTGGTCACCGGATACGGGGAATACCGCCCCATAAAGCCAAATAATAGCGATGACAATCGCGCTTTGAACCGGCGTGTAGAAATCAAGATCCTAAAAGACAAAAGGGTTGCCGATGATAATGATAAAAAAGGAATTAATTCTCTTAAATTGCAATAGCCAGAACCTGGATGGAACAGAATAATTCCGATCCTGATTTTCCTTCTTCCTGAGCCTCTCATCAAAACCGTTCTAAAACCGAAGGAAATTTTTCCCCGTCAGAAAAATTTTTTACTTTCACAATAACTCAATTATACTATTGAAATATAGAGATTTATAAACTTTTCGCCAAGACCGGACGACCCCGGGACTTTGGACTTTTCGATTAAAATATATGGAATTTTCGCAACAAAGGGACTCGGCCAATCTCATTGAAAATCGCAAGTTTTTTCTCCGGTTCAATCAATACAAAATCGATCAAGCCCGAAAAGTATTTTCCGAACCCTGTAGAAGTGTTTATTTGACCATTCCCCGGCTTCTTCATGTCAACCGGCAAGGGTTGCCGGGTTATGTGGAGGGTGATGTTCCCTGCGGAATCTATAATTATACCATTGACCTGCAGTCTCAATTTTGCGGAGAACAACTTTTTCCAGACCACATTATTCGAAGAAATGAAAATTTAAATCCGGTAATACATTCGCTGTTGCTGGTCGGCAGCATGGGGTCCATCGCTCAAAATAAAAATTCGGACCTGGATTACACCCTGCTTGTTGACAAATCCAGCCTGTCGGAAAATGATCTCGAACTTTTCCAAAAAAAACTTGAATTGATTGAAACATGGGCATGGGAAGAGTATCGCCTGGAAACGCATTTTTTCATCAATGACTACCGTGAGGTAAAAAATAATATTTTTGGAGAGAGCGACAGTGAAAACACGGGTTCTGCCCTGGCAAAATTACTGAAGGAAGAAATATACCGCACGTTGATTCTCGTCGCCGGAAAAATTCCGTTTTGGTGGATCGTCCCGGTAGAAACCAGCGACGAATTATATGAGAACCTGCTTCAACAGGTTAACGAGGGTCATACTCTTCTCGACAAGAATGATTTTATAGACATCGGAAATGTGGCAGAAATTTCCGATGGTGAATTTTTTGGCGGATCGATTTGGGCGCTGATCAAGTCATTTAAATCTCCGTTTAAAACACTCATGAAGATGGGACTGCTCGAAGAATATATGTTCAACAAAACCCCCTTTAATCTTCTCTGCCACCAGATAAAGAAAAAAGTGTTTTCCGGTGATGATTCATATCCAATAGATCCATATCTCATGTTATTTGAACGCGTGGAAAAATTTTTCCAGAATGCAAAGTCCGCCAATGAAATTGATGCCCTGCGCATTGCTTTTTATAGGAAAACAGGCGTCCGGATCGATTCGACCAGGCTCTGTAATAACTCCGGCAATTCGCAACATTCGGCCTTATTAAAATTGATTGAAAATTGGGATTGGCCGCCCCTGAAACTCACGAACCTCAATGAATATGCAAACTGGCAAATGAAGCAAAAGACGGCTTTGGCAACCCGTATCAACAAGATTCTCATGACTTCTTATAATAACATCTCCGAAAAAAACAAGACTCTGGGTTGTGGACAAAGTTTGATAACTAAAAAGGACACTCATCTTCTGGGCCGCAAGTTATTTAGTTTTTACGGAAAATCGCCTGACAAGGTCGAAAACCAGTTCTCTCTGGTTGAGGGAAAAACAGCGGAAAAGGCTTTGACATTCCTTTACGATCGAACAGGTTTAAAGGGAAAGCCAACCTGGTATCTTATCCGGGGGATAACTCTGGCTGATATTACCGAGGTAAATTCGGAAAGCATCATAAAGAGCGCTGACTCGTTACAGTTCCTGCTCGCCTTTACGGCATTCAACCAATTTTTCAAAAGTTCCACCGACCTTCTCATCCGGCCGGATAATCTTTCAATAACGCACTCCAATTTAAAAGACATCCTCGATCAGATGACCAGCTTTTTTGGCCAGTTAAACATAGCCGCCATTACCAATGAAGATTTGTTGTCCACGGCACGAATCAGCAAACTCTTTATCATTATCGACTTCGGAATTGCTGTTCCCAGGGATGTTTTTTCAGGAATCATCCACGACTGCAAAACGGATGCTGAACTGAATCTGTTCGTCAACAAACGAATCAGCAAAATCCACAGCGCGACCGCTATTTATCTCAGTTCCTGGGGCGAATTGTTCTGCAAAACCTATTCCGGAATAAACTGCATGAATAATTGCATGAAAGACCTGAGCCGAATCATCACCAACGAAAATGCTGCGGAAAAGGATTTCCTGAAAGTTTATTTTCCCAACAAAACCAGGGAAGCATTACGAATCCCCTGGCTGAACCGGTATGTGATCCGTACCCTGAGAACCAGAAAAGTTGCACTCACTCAAAGAGTGGCAAGTTAATATCGACTATGGCAAACACGATCACAAAAGAAGCTGAAATTATTTCGGACGTCCCTCATGCCCACCTCAGTAGGAAATCAGGAGTGGACAAGGGAACCCTGCTTGGGGTTCTGTCTGGAATCCTGTTGATTGTTATCGCCATCCTTGGTGGAGGCGCCCCCGAAGTTTTTCTCAATTTGAACAGCGCGCTCATTGTTCTGGGAGGCACCACGGCCACGACCTTTATCGCGTTTCCGTCCAAAAAAATATCAATGATGATTCCTGTCATCATCAACGCCTTCAAACCGGAGGTTTACCACCCTTCGGAATATGTCGAAGAAATTGTTGACCTTGCTTCCCTCTACCGTTCAGGAGGAACGAAAAAGCTGGAAACGGAAGAGGAATATCTGAATAACCGGTTTTTGCGCAACGGAATATCAATGGTGGTGGATGGTTACAATTCGCGCGAGATGCACGAAATCATGGACCGCGAACTTTTCTCCATGATTGAAAGGCACAATGCCGGACAGAAGATCCTTCGCTTTATTGCGGTCCAGGCTCCTGTATTCGGAATGTGCGGAACCCTCATAGGCCTCATACAGATGCTCATGAATTTGGACGACCCTTCTTCTATAGGGCCTTCGCTTGCTACGGCGTTGATCACCACGTTTTATGGGCTCATCATTGCCAACCTGGTAATCACCCCCATCGTCTCCAAATTAAATACCCGGACGGAAAGTGAAACCATGCTTTACAAGGCCATCCGGGTTGGAATTCTGGGGATTCATGAAAAGGCGAATCCGCATAAAATCAGAAAAATGATGAACTCTTTACTACCTCCAGATCAGCAAAGGTGATTGATTTATGTCAAATACAGATGAATTTCTTGCAATAATCGAAAGTGGAAAAAATCATGAAGGAGCCGACTTCAGTGGCTATAAACTCAAGGGCATTAGTTTAAATGAGGAAAACTTTGCTCATGCAAGCTTTGAGGATGCTGACCTGGAACTCTCGGAACTCATTGCAATTGATTTTTCCAACGCGAAACTCAACAACGTATCGTTTCAAAAAGCAAAGTTAAAAGACGTCAATTTGGCGGGAGCCCAACTCCAGGGCGTTAATTTCCAGGATGCTATTCTCATTAACTGCAATTTCAAAAATGCATCCATGGAAAACGGAAATTTAAACTCCGCGTCCTTGAAACACTGCGCATTCAATGGAAGCAACCTCAACCACGTCAATCTTCATTCCGCGCGACTCTCCCACTGCGATCTTTCTTTCGTGAAAATGATGTATAGCTACCTGAGACAGGTCGAAATCAGCAATTCCAGGATGACCGGTATCAACATCCGAGGCGCTGATTTGAGTTTTTGCAAATTCGTGGATGTCGACTTGCGCGGGGCTATTCTGAAGTACACGGACCTCAATTCATGCACCTTGAAACAAGTGGACCTGACAAACGCAAATTTACTCGGCGCGGAAATGAAGGACGCTCATTGCGCGGAAATAACAGTGAAAGAAGCCAATCTGGAAGGGGTGGACCTGACCTATGCCAATCTTGAGGGATCCAACCTGCAAAACGCATTTCTCCTGGAAGCCAATCTGCATGGAACCAACCTTTCCAACGCAAATCTCAAAGACGCCTATTTTGTCGATGCCAATATCACCAAGGTCATCACCGAAGGCGCCAACCTGGAAAACACTATTTTGCAGTAAAGTTTTTTCCAAAACGTACTTTTTGCTAAACTAAACTTATCTTAAAATAGTATCCTCAAGCTCAAGTGGGTGCACAAGGCTAGAGTCTGTCGTTAAATATTTTAAGCCACATGATGATTGCTTTGGTATACGGAGTTGGTGAGCGAAGCGTACCCCTCCGGGGCTTGAAGGCAATGGAAAGGATATCCAACAAGCGTCAGCCCGTATCTCTTCCCCGCATAGCGGGGCGTGTGGCGGGCCAGCGTGACACTGGACCCAATGACGTACTATATGGATTTATGGCTTATCGGGGCTCGTGAGCGGAGCGAACGTCAGCCCTCCTGCGTAGCAGGCTTTTCCTCCCCGTGTAACGGGGTTGCCTGTCGCGAGGTCTGTGCATGGCCACTTTAATTTTATTTCTTCACCTTTTGGTTATTCTTTTCTTCATTGTGGGGTTTCCTGCGGGGCTCATTCTTAACCACCGGGGATTCAGGTTTTTGCATTGCGCGGCCCTGGCGGGGGTGACTTTGCTGATGCTGGTTGGCATCCCCTGCCCTATTACCCTTTGGGAGGAAACCGTCAGCGACGCATCTTATGAAGGTTCGTTCATCGCTTTCTGGCTGAAACGAATTGTCTACCTGGAATGGTTCGATCCCAACCATGTCCTGATTCTGGATATTTGTTTCGCCCTGCTGGTGTTCACGTCCTTTATCTGGTATCCGGTAAATAAATCGGGAAAAAATTAAATGGCAACGTGTCGTAATGAAGATTCTATTTTTTCATCGGGACTGGAAGGACGCAACGGAACCCGACATTTTCAAAATACTCATCTGCCGGAACTTCCGTCCGATTGAAGGCATAGCGGTAGGCGTCCAGAAAATAGTGCCCGGATTTTTGAAACGCATTGCCCCGCAGAACCTTGAACTTTTTTCCAAAACGGGGATCTTGATAGGTGTTCCCAGGATAAGCCTGGTACCAGTCGAGGGTCCACTCCATCACGTTGCCCTCCATATCATAAACCTTGTAGGGGCTGACATCTTCCGGATAACTGCCGACGGGAACCGTTGCCCTGGCTCCCTCGATGCCCACATTGGCTTTGCCTTTCACATATTCGTCGCCCCAGGGATAGGATAGCCCGTTCGGGCCACGAGCCGCTTTTTCCCATTGCGCCTCGGTGGGCAGAGTCTTGTTTGCCCACAGGGCATAAGCCAACGCCTCCTGCCAAATGATATTGGTCACAGGGTGATCCCCCTTACCTTCAGGATAAGTACCATCCACCCAGGTGGCGGGAGGGTCAGGGTACTTCGTGGCGTCCATAAACCGTTTGAATTCCTCGTTGGTCACCTCATAGCGGTCGATGTAATAGGCGTCGAGCATGACCTTGCGCTCCGGGTGCTGATCCAGATACAAAGGTTTCACCGTGCCGATTTTTTGCTGGGTGTTATCGACATCCGTTTTATTGGTCCCCATAATGAACTCCCCGGCGGGCACCAGAACCATTTCCTTGCCATCAATCGGGGAAATTTTTACTGATTCCAACGCGTCCTTGCGGTCGCCGCATCCCGTCAGGAAAATCAAAAGACAAAGCAAACAGATTATTGTATATTTTTTGAATCGAAGTAAAGCAGTCATAGATGCAGAGCCTTGTATATAATTAACAGAAAAAGATAGTGCGCAGGCTTTCTGGCCTGTACCTTTACAAGAAGTTTATGAAAAATTTCCGCATTCTCCTAATACTTTCAATGGTCGCCGGAATAATGCCTGCTCAGGCCTATTCCTTCGACAAACCCCTTTCAGCCAAAACACAGGGAACTGCTTACCCGCATATTCTGAAAACCGATGAATTTTCCCTGAACACGCGCAACGTAAAAGTCATCCGTTCAGCGGGCAAGTATCTTTGGGTCGGGACCTCCAACGGGGTCCTCCGATACGACACCGACACCGCCAACAAATATGACATTTTTGACAATCAAAACGTCCTGTTGAGCAATGGCATCTTCGGCATCGTCTTGGATGCAAACGAAAATCCCTGGATCATGACCTATGGCGGCGGCCTCAGTCATTTCGATGGCAAGCAATGGTTCAACATCAACACCCCGCAAGGACTGTGTGATTCCTTCGTTTACGACCTCGAATTCGACGATAAGGACACGCTGTGGATAGCGACCTGGAGCGGGGCCAACCGGGTTCGTGGGGATTTATTTTCGCGCCAATCGTGGGAATCGTTCACCAGGAAAAACACAAAAGGCGGTTTAATTGACGACTGGGTCTATGACATCGAAATTGGAAAAGACGGGCGGGTGTGGTTCGGTACCGAATCGGGACTCTCCGTTTATGACGGCAACAAATGGCAATCGTGGAACCATGCCAAGGGACTGGGCGCTGATATCGAACGGGTGAAGCAGGACAACCTGGGCTCTATGTCCGATTTCCAGGGGACCCACCATGCAACCCACACTGGGGACCTACCCAATGTTAAAAACGCGGACTACCGCCCCAACTATGTGGTTTCCATGTTGCTGGACCAAAAGGGCAGATTGTGGATCGGCACCTGGGGCGGAGGATTGAGCGTGTTCGACACGCGCTCGGAAAAATTCCGTAACTTTACCGTGGGGGATGGACTACCCGGCAATTATATCCTCGCTATCGAGGAAGGACCGTATGGAGACCTGTGGATCGGGTCCAATGGCGGGTTGAGCCGATTCGACGGAAAAAGATTTTTAAATTATTCCCAAGTGAATGGATTGATCGGCGCGTTTGTGTTCAGCATTGAGTTCGCTTCCGACCATTCCCTGTGGATGGGAAGTCATTATGGGATGAACCGGTTCAAGTTCGATCCCGCGTCCCGCGAGTTGATTAAGATTGAATGAAGGAATAATTTTTAAAATCAACCCCCTTCTGAGTTAGTGGAATCAATAAATTCTTTGAAAGATTTAAATTCTGATCTCTTTATTGTTTTCCCAGAAAACTCCTCTTTGGGGCAAAATCGATTCACGAAACTGTCATCTACTATTCCATTTTTTTTCGGGAAACAATCTGGATTGATGATAATTATCTCTTGGCACCTCCCATTCCAAATTTGCCTTACCAGCCAATTACTCCAATGATCGGTTTGTGGAAGACTATATCCCCAAAAAACCACTTGTTCGGCGGCCCTACATAATTCCTGAGCCTTGTTCCACGAGCGCCTAATGTATGGCATGTCCCTGATAGGCTTATTTTGAATCGGTGGGATAATATAAAGCTTTACAGCCTCATGACAAGCCCCACACTTATTCTCATCTATAAACTTTCCTTTTCTGATCAACGGTTTTAAAAAATTTTCGCACAAATTATTAGAACAATAGACCAAGTCAATGGAACCGTGGAGTTTGATGTAATGAGGGCCAAAGGGAATGGTTGAATCGCTTTTTTGCCAAGGTGAATCTGGAATATAAGGATCTTTTGTATATAAGTGAGACCAAGAAGGTTCTCTTGTACGTGCGTGGGACCAAATAGGTTTTTTTTCGTCCGTGCAAACTTGGAGAAAGTTCCAGTAGTACCATACAATATCTTCGGCCTCCCAGTAGCGGGGAGAATCTTTGGTGGTCCCATAATGCTCAGAAAATAATTGGTCGAGCAAGTTATCCCAATTAAACGTAATGACGCTATCTGATTGGGGGACAAGTTGTTTCACAAAATCGGTATAGATTCCCTTTTTAGGGTCAACATTTCGCGAATAATAATCAATAGTTTCAACAATTAA
>JADFGI010000197.1 GCA_022567815.1 Nitrospinota bacterium | reverse complement strand
TTCCACCTGTTGCGGACGGTACTCGAACCCTGGCATCCGATTGGAAAATTGCCCATGCTCACCCAGCAAATGATCGGCATCAAGTAAAGACATAAGACCCGCATGTTAAGCTAAAAAAACTTTGGGTAAAGAGATAAATCCCACCAGCCCCGTTACACGGGGAGGAAGCTTGGGCCTGACCCCGTTACACGGGGAGGAAGCTTGGGCCTGACGCTACGCGAGGCCCTGTAAATATACAAGGGATATGTGATATTTAACCTTAGCCTTCATGGCCCGCAGGGGTAGCAGGGGTACGCTGTGCTCAGCAACCCCGAAAAACGTTACACGGCGTGAGCAAACTCGCCCTCCGCGGAGGAGCCAGCCCCCAGGCTGGTTGGGTCCAGCGTCACGCTGGCCGCTTGCGAAGGAGTCCTTGATTCTCAAATCCTTAAAAATTTCACTGAGGATGATTAAAAATCAAATATTTATCACACTATACACGGTTGACCTCAAGGCCTGAATTTTATATAATTTGAATAAAGATACGTAAATTCAATGGCTTATCGTGAAGCCATTCAACAAATAAACATTCAGCCAACGAATTCCCCAATTTTTTTCTCCAGGAGACCCGCATGAAAACCCTATCGCTCAGTTTGCTTTGTTTCTTTTTGTTCACATCCACGGTTTACGCGGATATCACCGATCAGAGGAAACTGCTGGTCGAATCCATTCAGGTTCTTGAAGAGGTCCAAAGTTCCCCCGACCACCAGATACCTGCTGACTTGGTAGCCAAGGCCAAGGCAATCATCATTTTTCCCACCCTGCTCAAAGGTGGATTTATTATCGCCGTCCGTTACGGCACAGGAGTGGCATCGGTGAGAAACAGCAAAACCGGGGAATGGGGGCCTCCGGCTTTCCTGAAAACCTATGGCGGCAGTTTCGGATTTCAAATCGGAGCGCAAGCTGTGGATCTGGTACTTCTGGTCATGACCCAGCGCGGTATTGAGGGATTGCTCAAAAGCAAATTCACTTTGGGAGCGGACATAGCCGTTACAGCGGGACCTGTGGGCCGCCATGCGGAAGCGGGAACAGACGTGACCTTTAAAGGTGAAATCTATTCCTATTCGCGCAGTAAAGGGGCCTTTGCCGGGGTTTCTATAAAAGGCGCGGTTATCAGCGCCGATGTTGACGCCAACTGGGGCTATTACAATCGCCCTCTGTCTCCCAGGGAAATCATGATCGAGGGCCGGGTTAAAGAATATTCCGAATCGACGCGCCGCTTTATCAAGGGCATCGGACGCGTTGCTTCTATTAAATAATCCGGGTGCGTTTCCCGCCCGCCGGGCTATTGGAGAATTTTTTCGCGGACTTTGGCGCTGGCGATATCCAGTGTTATGACCACGCAGGCGATAGCCAAAAGCGCCGTTCCTGCCTGGTTATATTGGAGCAGGTTGATCCATTGCTGTAACAGGAAACCGATTCCGCCGCCGCCGACAAAGCCGATGATGGTGGACATTCTCACGTTGATATCCCAACGGTAAAATGTCAGCGCAAGAAATTGCGGGACGATTTGCGGGACCACTCCATACAACGCCACCTGGAAGGGAGTCGCGCCGGTCGCGGTTATCGCCTCCAGGGGACCGCGGTCCACGCTTTCGATTTGCTCGGAAAAAAGTTTCCCCAACGTGGCAATGGAATGCACGCCCAGGGCCAGCATGCCCGCAAACGGGCCAATGCCCACCCACACCGCAAACAGAATCGCCATGATTAAAGGCTCGATGGACCGAAGCACGTTGAATCCTGTGCGGACGCAATAATAAACTACGGTCCCCGGCAGGTGACGCGTCATCAGATTCCGCGCCCCAAGAAAACTCAGCGGCACGGCAATCAGGACGGCCATTGTGGTGGCCATCAGGGCGAGAAACAGGGTTTCCACCATTTTCTCGGCGGTCAATTTCAAGGTATGGCTGGCATGCCAGCCGCCCGTCCTCCAGGTGAGAACGGCCCGGACGATCTGCTCTTCGCCTCTGGCGGATTCCGGGACCTCGATTTCCATCGAAAAATTTCCGTCCGCATCTGTTAAAAAAGAACCCAGCGAAAATTCCTGTTCTATGGAATTCACCCAAAACAACTGACCCGGTTTTTCTGGCGGCAGATTGGCCCCTTTAACCGTTAAAGAATCGCCAATAGCCCCTTTTAGCATAGACAGGATGATTTGTGCCGGCCCTTCATCCGGCAAGGGAGTTTTTTGGGGCCGTGCGGCAATGGACCCTGCAAGGTGAAACGAGGCTTCCACCGTGGTGGAATCAACTTCCGCCGAAATCAGGTCGGGATGCAGGAGTTCGCTAACCAGGGGTTTGACGAGGTGGAAATCCTGAACCAATTCCCCCAGGTCAATTTCCGTCACCCGCCATCCATAACTGTAAATACTGCCGACGACGAGGGCGATCACCAGAAATCTTGTTCTGGCTATGAATGGCCTGTCTTGGTCTGGTGTTTTCATTGGCCTTCTACTCATAAAGACGTTTTATTTCCTTTTACAAAAAGGCATGGATTGTTTCTTTTCTAAAAGGAAGCTTATAAAACATAAGGAAGGGACGAAATCAGCAAACGCCAATCGCCGACTATTTGAAAGGGGAAATGAAGTGTTGCTGGAGATCAATCCAGTTCAAACTCGCTACGCCAGTCGGTGTCTTCGTCGAGAGGCGTTTGCTCGCTTTTAAGAAGAACCAGGTTTTCTAGAACCAGAAAATCCATTTCCGTGCGCATAAAACAAAGATACGCCTGTTCCGGCGTGCATACAATCGGCTCCCCCCGCACGTTGAATGACGTGTTGATGAGGACGGGACAATCGGTTTCCAGACCAAAAGTTTTCAGCAGGTTATAGAACCGGGGATTATTATCCGGCCCAACGGTTTGGACGCGTGCCGAATAATCCACATGGGTGATTGAGGGCAACTGCGACCGGGGTACGTTCAACAGATCGATCCCAAACAATTTTTTCTGCTCCTCGGTCAGGGCGATCCTTTTGTCTTTCCGTATCGGTGCGACCAGCAACATATACGGGCTTTGCGAATCCATTTCAAACCAATCGCTCACCTTCTCTTCCTGCACGGAAGGAGCGAACGGACGAAACGATTCACGGAATTTTATTTTCAGGTTCATGATGGACTGCATTTTCGGGCTTCTGGGATCGCCGATGATGCTACGCCCGCCCAGCGAGCGCGGGCCAAACTCCATTCGTCCCTGAAACCAGCCCGCCACTTTTTCTTCTTTAAGATAGCCGACGGTAGTTTTAATCAATTCTTCATCGGTGTCATATTGTTTGTAAGGGAAATTGTTTTTATCCAGATATTCCTTGATCGTGTCCGAATCGTAGCTCGGTCCCAGGTAGGACCCTTTCATGGAGTCCTTGCCGTTGACGACTTTTCTTTCATTCTTTAAAACCTTGTGCCAGATGCAGAGTGCTACGCCAGCCGCGCCGCCAGCGTCTCCGGCGGCGGGCTGAATCCATATGTCGTCGAAGATTTTTTCCTTGAGAATTTTTCCGTTGCCGACACAGTTGAGGGCCACGCCTCCGGCGAGACAAAGGTACTTCATCCCCGTAAGTTTGCGCACGTGGCGGGACATTTTGAGCATCACCTCTTCAGTCACGACTTGCAGGGAAGCGGCGATGTCCATTTCCCGCTGGGCGAGTTTTGTTTCCGATTTTCTGACAGGGCCTCCCATGAGATCGTCAAACTTGCTGTTGGTCATGGTCATGCCACCAAGGAAATTAAAATATTTCATGTCCATCCTGAAGGAACCGTCTTCTTTAAGGTCGATCAGGTTTTCGCGGATGAGGTTGACATATTTGGGTTTTCCATAAGGGGCCAGTCCCATCACCTTGTATTCTCCACTGTTCACCTTGAAACCGAGGTAATACGTGAAAGCGGAATAGAGCAATCCCAAAGAATGCGGAAAACTCAACTCCTCAAGCAGGTCTAGTTGATTGCCTTTACCCACCCCGATGCTGGTGGTGGTCCATTCGCCCACGCCATCCATCGTCAAAACAGCGGCTTCCTCAAAGGGCGATGGGTAAAACGCACTGGCCGCATGCGACTCATGATGCTCGGAAAAAAGGACAGGACCGGAGTAATCGAGATGTTTGCGGATATTGTCCCGCGTCCATAATTTGTCTTTCAACCAGATGGGTATGGCCGATAGAAACTGTTTCATTCCAGATGGGGCGATGCTGAGATAAGTTTCCAGAATCCGTTCAAACTTGATGAAGGGTTTGTCGTAAAACCCGACGTAATCCAGATCGGAAGCCTTGATCCCCGCTTCCTGCAGGCAATATTCGGCGGCGCATTTCGGGAAGTCGGCATCATGCCGTTTGCGGGTAAATCTTTCTTCCTGCGCGGCGGCGATTAATTCTCCATCGCGGACCAGGCACGCGGCGGAGTCATGGTAAAACGCGGATATACCTAGTATGTTCATGAATCTCTCAGGTGGGAAATGAATGTATTAAAGGATTAGACTCTCGGCGGTAAGCCACAAAAGCGCAAGCCCTGCCAACAACACGGTTGAATTTAACTGAACGGATAGAGAATGCAGTCGTCGAAACCGCGTTTCACAGGTTTTGCGATCCGCCTCAGAGTCTGCGGATTTGATCTTCAACTTCAAATTCCGGGCTTTTGGTTGGACAACCATTCCGGCGGTAAACGTACCTGATATTATAACAAGGATGAGGCCCATCTTCCAAGCGGAAACCGCCTGCGCACCCAATAAATATGTAATGAGGAGAAGGGCACTGCATATATATCCAAGGAAATAATAGCGGGGGAAAATGACGCCTACCAACTCCCCGGCGGTGGGGCGGTCGAGGGTTTTGAAAACGGCGGGGGCAGTGAAAAATGAAAAAAAGATGATCGCCCCCAACCAGCACACCAGGCTTAAAAGATGAATAAAATTTATAATCTGTGAAGCCATGAAACTAGAGCCTGTCGTCAAATTTACGAAAAGGAACCTTTTTCTATCTGTAAATCGTCACTCTCGTCATCACGAGCCCGCTACGCGGGAGGAAAAGTCGCCCCTTACAGGGGAGGAAGCTTGGGCCTGACGCTACGCGAGGCCCTGAAAACATACAAGGGGGGTAATGAAAGATTTGGTCAGTCATAAACCCATAACACGTTAACACTGAGTCCAGCGTCACGCTGGCTGGAGCGATTGAGCAATTTCTTGCAGAATCCTGTCCGCCGCTTGTTTGGGATCTTTCGCGTTGCGGATAGGCCGCCCCACCACGATCAGGTCTGCTCCTCGTTCAATCGCCTGTCCGGGCGTGGTGATCCGGCTCTGGTCGTCTTTGCCGACCTCGCTCCAATCGGGGCGGATTCCCGGAACCACTACTTTAAAATCAGGACCGCATTGCGCCTTGATCCCCGCCACCTCATTTCCAGAGCATACCACGCCGGCGCATCCTGCCTCTTTTGCCAGGGCGGCACGGTCCAGAGCCAGTTGATGCAGGGTCAACCCTTCGCGGAACCCAAGCGCGGGCAACTCTTTTTCCGACAAGCTGGTAAGCACCGTTATGGCCAAAACGTTCAGTCCCCTCGAATGCATTTCCCCGGCGGTTTCCAGCATGGCCTGTCCTTCACAGGAGTGGACGGTTATGAATCGCACCTCGTGAGCCGATGCGGAGTCGAGCGCTTTTTGCACGGTCGCGGGTATGTCGTGTAATTTGAGATCAAGGAATATATCGGCAGAACTGTTGTCCCTGACTGCCTTGAGAACATCAGGGCCTTCTTTAATGAATAGTTCCAATCCAACTTTAAAGCATCCCACCGATTTCCAAAGTTGCTTGACACAGGATTCGGCCTCTTTGCGGCCGGGAACGTCGAGCGCGAAGATGAGCCGGTTTTTTGCTTCTTTCAGCAGGGTATTTTCAATTGTCATTATTTTTTAAATCCCACCAGTGGGTTTTATTCTCCGTAGCTTGCTACGGCTTTTAAATGAAAAATCCTTATCGGATACCCCGTTCGCTTGCGGCGGGGTCGTTGATTGATAGTGGACTGGATTTACCCCTGCGGGGCATGAAGGCAAAGGTAAAATACCCAATACCCCTGCGGAGCACGACAGCTT
>JADFGI010000196.1 GCA_022567815.1 Nitrospinota bacterium | reverse complement strand
TGTATTCATCAAAGGCCAGCTTGTACCTGACTGCATGGAGTCGGCTGGAAGTGACCACCATTGCTTTTGCACGTCCGCCAATCTTGTGCCGCGTGAAATGCCAAAAATGCTCCATCATCACTTCGGTCTTCTGGGCAATGTTGTGGGGATGAAAACTGACGTAACGCGCCAATGCCCTCGAAGCCTTCCTCTTATCTACTTCGGGATCATCTTCAATTGACTTAACCAGTCTGTAGTAGGTTTTATAGGTTGTGTAGTGCTTGAGCACATCGAGGATAAATTTTTCCTCAATGGCCTGACGCATACTGTAGAGATGAAATTCCTTCGGCTTGCCATCGGGGCCGGGCCTACCAAAGACTGCCATTGTTTTGTACTTGGGAGTCGCCGTGAAGGCAAAATAACTGATATTGGGTTGTTTGCCACGACTGTCCATAGTCTTGAGAATCTCATCCTGATAATCAGGTAGCTCCTCACCTGCGGCCTCACGGGCCTCGCGGTTAATGGTCGCCTCGTCCCCGAGCACTTTCTTCATCTCCATCGCTGTCTCACCACCTTGGGAACTGTGGGCCTCATCGATGATAACGGCGTACTTGCGGGAAGAGAGTTCTCCTACCTTTTCCGCAACGAAAGGAAATTTCTGCAGGGTGGTGATAACAATGGGCGTGCCGGACATGAGAGCATTGGCGAGCTGGGTGGAATCTTCATCGATCTTCTCCACCACCCCTTGCCGGTGCTCGAACTGATAGATGGTATTCTGCAGCTGCTGGTCCAGTACTAATCGGTCCGTCACGACGACGACTGAATCGAAAATCTTTTCATCCTGATCATCATGGAGAGTTGACAGTCGGTGAGCCAGCCAGGCTATGGAATTGCTCTTGCCACTTCCTGCTGAATGCTGGATCAGGTACGTGTGGCCCACACCTTTGTCCCCCACATCTGTGATCATCTTGCGTACTGCATCGAGCTGGTGGTAGCGGGGAAAGATCATGGTCTCTTTTTTGATCTTTAGTTTGTTTCGCCGATTATAAGGAATTCACTGATGATTTATCTGGTATTTCCATCTTCCTGGCATCCTTCCCAGCCTTATTTGAGCCTGCCGAGCCTCAAGGCGTTTCTTGCCCAAAATGGCATTCACGATGTGGTTCAGCGCGACCTGGCAATTGAACTGCTGGATGATTTATGCACCTGGGAGAAAACCAAGCCTTTATTCGAGCGCATCATTCGAGAGCTTAACGAACTGCGGATCAATCCACGCAGAAACAAATTCGAGCAGGAAAAATACGCTAAACTGCTGGAAGCGGAAGAAATCATTCCTTCCCTTAAGGACCAGATCGACGGGGCGACCGCGTCCCTGCGCAATAAAGAGGATTTTTACGATCTGGACCGGTATATGGAAAGCCTCAAAATCATTGATGTGTGGCTGGACAATATATTGTCTCCCTACTTTCCGTCACAGTTGACGGTCATCGGCAGTCAATTGCGATTCACCCCTTATTCGTCGAAGGAGATCATTGAATCGTTCAGCCATCCTGAAGAGAACTATTTTTACGATCTGTATGAGAAATGGTATCTGCCTTCCATTTTGGCCGAGGACATCGACATCCTGGGAATTTCCATCACCTCGGTTGAGCAGATCATCCCGGGGTTGACGCTGGCTTATCTGGTCAAGAAACACCGTAAGGATATTCATATCACCATTGGCGGAAGCGTGTTCACCAAGTTGGTGGACCGAACCGAGAAGAACGGTTCCCCGATTTTTAAATTTGTGGACAGTTTCATCGTGCATGAAGGGGAGACTCCTTTACTGCGTCTGGTTCAGGAACTTCGAGGCGGCAAGGATCTTTCCAAGGTACCCAACCTTGTTTATGAGGTCGATGGCAAGGTGCGAGTCAACCGGCCCTTTGCCACGGAAGAATTGAACCAGCTTCCCACTCCCGATTTCGACGGGTTTCCCATGGACCTCTACTTTTCCCCTGAGCGGGTTCTTCCGATCATGGGGTCCCGCGGATGTTATTGGGAGCGTTGCGCCTTCTGCTCGATTCCTTTCGACCATATGGATTTCCATGTGCGCTATGCGGAAAATGTGGTCAACGACGTGAAGAAGCTCAAGGAAAAATACAACTGCAATTATTTTTTCTTCACCGACGAAGCGTTGCCCATCAATTTCATGAAAACCTTCGCCAGCAAAATTGTGGATCAGGAGATTAATATCCAATGGACCGGCGAGCTTAAATTTGAAAAAAGCATGTTGAAAGAAAACCGCATGGAGTTGCTGTACCGTTCGGGGTGCAGGAAACTGATCTTTGGATTGGAATCCTATAACCAGCGGGTTCTCGATTCCATGAAAAAAGGGGTCGAGTTGGCGGTGGTTGACAAGACCATGGAAGAATGTCTGCGCATCGGTATTGCCATGCATTTTTACCTGATTTGTGGTTTCCCCACTGAAACGCGGGAGGAGGTCATGGATTCCGTCAACTTTGTTCTGGACAACCAGCGCCTGCTCGACTCGCCGGGATTTTCGTGCATCGCTTCACAATTTGATCTGGAAAAAGGAACGCCGCTTGAAAAGAATCCGGAGGAATGGCACATCACGAGAATCTATACGCCTCCGGAGCAGGATTTGAGCCTTGGATATTCTTATGAGGCGACGGTGGGAATGACTGCCGAGCAGGCAACGGAAGTTTATCAGGAAATCGTCGAAAAACTGGGACGCGAGGTGAGTACCTTTCCCGACAACTACTCTCTTTCAGATGGCTTGCTGTACCTGGGGCATCATCAGAGAGAAGACATCCTCGAACGTCTCAGCATACTGGCTCCTGCCTAAAAAAGCTCCCTAACGAAGCCCGTTATATTCCCCTAATGTCCGTGGACCCGTCCGGTCCGTGGGCGTGACCATGCGCCAACTCTTCCTTCGTGGCCTTGCGGACGGAAACGATTTCAATGTTAAAATAAAGCCTTTGCCCCGCCAGGGGATGATTCCCGTCGATTTTTACCTGATCGTCTTCAACACTCATGACCGTGAACGTGCGTTCAAAATTGCCGCCGGTGTTGGCTTTGAATTGCATTCCAGTTTTGATTTCGGCATCGGGTGGGAATAGTTTGCGCTCTACCTGCAATTTCAATTCGGCATTAAATTCTCCATAACCTTCCTTGGGACTGATGGTGACATCTTTTTTGTCTCCCACGACCAATCCTTCCAGGGCATTTTCCAATCCTTGTACAACTTGACCCGCCCCTTGAAGGTAAGTGAGAGGCTTGCTGACATCGGCCTTACCCAATTCCTCTCCTTCAGAGTTTCTCAGGTTGTAGCCCAGGCTGACGACGGTGTCCTTCTTAATCATTGGTGTTTTTCCCCCTATATACAATTTGCTGAATATTTCAGGTTAATTTGCGGCTAAATTTCGGGAATCCTAACATTTTAAGTTTCCGAGATACACCCTAAAGTTCAGTGGAGCGGAAAAACTCAACCAACGTACCGCTGGACCCAACCAGCCTAGGGGCTGGATCCAATATTTACGTTCAATGGATTTATGGCTGACTAAATCCTTCTTTACTCCATGTATGTATTCAGGGCCTCGCGTAGCGTCAGGCCCAAGCTTCCTCCCCTGTAGGGGCGTGGTGGGTCTATTTCCACTTGGCAGTTGGCGACAAGGGCCCCATCCTCAAGGTTCCCATTCTCAAGGCGGCAAGTATCTCCAGCGAAGGTAGAAAATATAGAGCGGGGGTAATATCGACGTTGCCGATTTGGAGTGAATCGGCGGAAGATGTCAGAACGGCATCCAGAATATTCTGAAAGGGTTCGACGCGATTGCTCATTGCCAGTAAATAGTGTCCGCGTTCATTTTCCGTTTGCCAGGAATAAAGATGATGGAGCAACCCAGATTCTTTTGCGGTCAGCGAATGGAAATCTTTTGCTAAATTTTGGCTGAGCGCTTGCTGTTCCGCCGGGGAGAGTGTGGTGTTTGTTTTGGAGTTATCGGTCAAACCCAAGATGCAAAGAAAACTACTCTGGGCAAACTCCGGGTATTTGTTTTCGATCAAAACCGCGGCGGTGGTTTTCTCATCTTCAACAGGGTTGTTGCTTTTCTGGTCCTGAACCAGATTTGCAAATACAATTTCATTGACCTTGGCAATATTTTTTAGATGAACCTGGCTTTCCTCCGCGAGTTGATGGAGAAGATTGGTGTTGGAGGAGAAAAAGCAAAAGGTGAGGTCTGAACCAGATGACATCTCATCCTCGTCTTCATCATTTTCCTCGTCAATTTCAAGCGGACGGAACCCGGGGGGCATGTTTCCCTGCCAGATAAAATTCCACAATAGAGAGCCGAATCCAATGGAGTAGAGCAGGTCCGAACCGGAGGCCGACGTCCGCATTTCGTTGACAAGTCCCGGAATATTAGCCGCGATGTGCCCGATGCTCATGGCTTTCATAGGGAGATCCTCCACCCTGAAAGAAAGGATTAAAGCGTTCTTTGGAGGCAGGGGAGAAATCCCGGTTTGGGCAAGAGGCATTAAAAATTTCCGAAAGAGGACTGACTGAAAGCTAATAAAATTAAAATTTGCAGGCAAGTAAAATTTCATAATCCCCCCAGCCCCTTTATTAAAAGAAACGGGGGGGGATGAATATGGACTCGTAATATATCTTAAATTTCATCAAGAGGCGAACCAATTAGCGCCAAAATACAATGTCCTTGCTGGACCCTTCCTCTGGATTTTTAATAACCGCCGGAGCCTTCACGCCTGCTATTTTCATAATCAGATTTTGATTTTTCGTAAGTTGACCCCCCTTGATGTTTCGGACCGGCGCAACCCGAAATGCCCAACAAAAAAGGCGCGAGGAACGCCATCATCATTGCAAACATCATCAGCTTTTTCAATTTGAATCCCCCTTTGTTTGAGTGAGTCTAAAGGTTACTTTCTCCCGGAAAAAAGCGAAAGTAATAAATAGTCGAAATAGAAACTCGTTCCTTACAGATAAAGAGGGGAGCTGAATGCTTAAAAGACCTTAAGAGAAGGTGATAAAATTCATTCACCTTATGATTTAGTTGAAAATCCTGCCCCAGCTAAAATGGTTCCCAATTTTAAAGTGGACGTTATAATCGTATTCTCTATCCGAACTTACCGGGAACTGGACTCCCATTCGTATTTGCCATCCGGAATCCGGATGCCAAAGTTGAAGTCCAGACAGAAATGTGACGATATTTTCACCTTTTTCCTCACCGCTTAAAATGGATTCCGAAAGCAATTCGACGGAAAGGCTAGGAACCATGAACTGGCTTGGGCGAGATGGCGCCACTCCGTCGCCTGTTTCATGGATGAAAGAATAGGATATGGCGAGCCCCAGTTCTATCTCCTTGGAAGATGGACCGGATACGGTGGATACGAACTCTGCATTAAAACCAAGATACCAATTGCGGTATGCCTGGTCAAAAAACAGCAAGGCTCCAAGCGCTGTCTGGTTGTCTCCCAACCCAAGATTTTCATTGCCTGTGGGGAGCCCTATTTCAAAAACGCCGGTAAGAATTCTTTCGGGTTGGTTCAAAAATGCGTATTTGATCAATTGCAACTCTATATCGCCCAGGCCATATTCTCCCCTGGTTTTACCTTCATTGGAAAAAGGGATAATAATTTCCGATCCCAGACGAAACTCTCCCGTCCAATCAATAGCCAATTCAAGTGAATTTGAGATAGCCGACCTTTTTTCATCCTCCGCGCGGAAGCCTACAAAATAGTTAAAATTTAGTATTTGTTCATCTTCGATGTGTGCGTGGTGAACAAGGAAAGGCTCTCCCATAGCCCCGGAAAAAGGCGCGCCCTTTTGATGGGCAAGAGCGCTTTGCAGACCCAGGGAATATGTCAGCAGAGCCAAAACGAATATTTTTAACGATTTCATAAAACTCTCCATGCAGAGGACCACAAGAGAACGCACCTTTAGGAATGAGAGAACCAGGGGTCTTCAAAAATAGTTTTTATTGAATTATCAGGAGTTGGTATTTACAAAAGGGAAGGGGGGACCGCGATTGAATAGTTTGTTTATGAAAAGGTTGTCAATGCCTTCGGCAGGAATCAGTTTGAAGGATTGAAAGTCCGACTGGAGGGATATATTGATATTGTTCACAAACACTTACAAACGTTTAAAGTAAAAGTTA
>JADFGI010000195.1 GCA_022567815.1 Nitrospinota bacterium | reverse complement strand
TAAACTGGTCAACACCACCCTCAAGGAATTGCGGCACTCATTCAGAGTATTTCATCCTTACCGGAGCCAGCGCAAGGTCATCGTGTTTGGTTCTGCCCGGACTCTTGAAAACGACCCGAATTACGCCCTCGCTCTGGAACTTTCGAGACAACTGGTCCAGAAGGGGTTCATGTTGATATCCGGCGCCGGGCCAGGCGTTATGGAAGCCGTCAACCGGGGGGCAGGAAAAGAAAACAGCTTTGGCGTCAACATCAAGCTTCCCTTCGAGCAGGCGGCGAACCACTACATTGCCAATGATCCCAAATTAATACAGTGCAAGTATTTCTTCACCCGTAAATTGATTTTTGTAAAGGAATCCGATGCCACCGTTCTGCTTCCCGGCGGATTCGGAACCCTCGACGAAGGATTTGAAATCCTGACCCTGTTTCAAACCGGAAAAACCTTGCCTCGGCCCATCGTTCTGTTGGAAGATAAAAATGGGGATTACTGGAAAAGCTGGTTGGATTTCGTCGATTCGGTGTTGATTAAGAGGGGTTTTGTTTCCGCGGAAGACCGCAATCTCCTGCAGGTAGCGCATTCGCCTGAAGAGGCCTCGAAACATATCACCGATTTTTTCCGGGTTTACCATTCCTTGAGATATGTCGGGGGTCTCACCGTCCTGCGGTTTACCAGGGAAATTCCGGTGGACCTCATCCGCCAGCTGAATTCCGATTTTAAAGACATCCTGACAAATGGGAAAATCCAGGCGAGCCCGCCGCTGAAAGATGAATTGAAGAACAGGGAGCACCTGGATTTACCGAGGCTGGTTTTTAATTTCAATCACAGGAATTTTGGCCGCCTCAATGAAATGATCCATACCATCAACAACTCCGTTCCATAAAACGAAATTTCCTGTAAATCAACGACCCCGCCGCAAGCGGACGGGGTATCCGACAAGGATTATCATTTAAAAGCCGTAGCCAGCGTGACGCTGGACCCGAATGGCAATAGTTTTCCCCGCTTACTCAAGATTCTCTGGGGCTCGTGAGAGAAGCGAACGTCTGCCCCGCATCTCCTCCCCGCGTTGCGGGGCGGGGTATAAAACCCACTGGTGGGAATAAAAATTCATTTCCTTTTTAATTTTCAAAATTCTCCTCAGATTGTCATTTATTTTCCATTTAAGCTTAAGTTTATGCCCATAAAATCCGTTTCTATACAAGTACACATGTTTTTAAAGAAGAGTTTTCCTTTATTTGACGCAAAAGGCGGAGACGATTGAATAAATTGTACCGGGAAAAGCATTCAAATGCGCTACATGCTGACCCGGTAGCTTTGGAGCCCTCGCCTGAGGAATCCACACCCTCCAGCGTTATCACTCCCTCTTTGATCGGGTTCCCAAATACCCTGATCGTTATTCCGGCCTACAATGAAGAAAAAAATATCGGCAAGGTTCTGGAAGGCATCCGCAGATGCGCTCCCGAAATTCCTGTGCTGGTCATCAATGATGGTTCCCGCGATGCCACCCCAAAAATATCCAGGGAATGTGGGGCCAAAGTCATTTCTCTACCCTTCAATTCCGGTTACGGAGTGGCTCTGCAAACAGGATTTATTTTTGCCTTGAAAAATGGTTACACCACCGTCCTGCAAATGGATGCCGATGGGCAACACGACCCGCGTTACATTGTGGATATGTTGCAGGAAATACAAAATGAAAATCTCGACGTGGTGATCGGTTCCCGATTTCTTGGGAATAATGGATACAAAACCACCTTCCTCAAACGGCTGGGGATGTTTATCTTCGGCAACCTGGCTTCTCTTTTTTGCGGACAGAAAGTTTCCGATCCGACCTCGGGCTTTCAGGCGTTAAAGGGAAAGGCCATTCAATTTGTGGCGGGCGAATACTATCCGCCGGATTACCCGGATGCCGATTTCATTATCATGCTCCACCGCTTCGGATTCAAAACCCGTGAAATTCCCGTTATAATGCATCCAAGTCCGGATAATAAATCGATGCACAGCGGCAAGACGATTTATTATGTGTTTAAAATGTTCCTTTCGATCATCGTGACCCTGTTGAGACAAAAACCTAAAGGATTTTAAGAGTGCCGCCTCGAATCAGAATTATCGCTATTTTCATCTGCATTTTTCTTCTCGCTTATGTGTTTGAACTGGTGCGCAGGAAGCACCTCAATGAAGAATACTCCCTGGGCTGGCTCGTCACCGGAAGCCTGATGCTGATTCTTTCCATTTCCGAAGATTTGCTGATATGGATTTCCGATCTGGTAGGCGCGACCTTGTTCACTTCGACCCTTTTCTTTTCCGGACTGGTGTTTCTGATGATCATCTGCCTGCATTTCTCCATCCGGATTTCCGCCTTGACCAACCAGGTGAGAACGCTGACCCAGCACCTCGGCATTCTCGATTATGAAAAGAGAACCCTGGAAAGTGTGGTGGTGCAAAACTCCCTGGCAAAAAATCCTTCGGTGTTGGAAAAGCTTTGATCGTTTTACGCACCATCGAATCTTTTTTCCCCTATATCTGCGGACCCGCCAACCAGGCCTTTCAAATTTCCACCCGGCTGGAGGCTTTATCAGGCGTCCATTCCCCCATTTTGACCAGTTATTGCGATGTGGACTCTTCTCTGCCCGCACAGGAAACAATCGCTAACATCGCCGTAACCCGGTTCCCCATTCATTTTCGCCTGATGCGTTATTGCGTCACTTTGGGGATTTGGAAACATTTAAAAAACTTCGATATTTTACACAGTCACAATTACCGAAATTTCCAGACGGACTGCGGTTTTTTTTTGCCGCGATCAAGAAAAAACCTTTCATTTTAAATACCCACGGATCGCTTTTAGGCTATAAAAAATACCTCCCCTCTCCTTTGCAGAAATTTCCCTACCGGGTTTATGACCTTTTAACCCTTAAGGTTTCAGCCAAAAGAGCCACCGCCATCGTCGTGTCTTCCGAGATGGAATATGAAGATGCGGTGGCGTTCGGGATATCTCCGAAAAAACTGCATGTCATTCCGATGGGTGTCGATATCCCCGTTTCACAGATGCGGCGGGAGGAAAACGTCCCGTTGAAAATCCTGTTTGTCGGGCGGGTGGCACGTGTGCGCCGAGTGGAGTTGATTCTGCAGGCGGTGAAAATGCTGTCCATTCCCTGCACCGTCACCATCGTGGGTGGCGAAGAAAAAACCAGCAGTCTGACAAAATCCGGTTATCTGGACGAGCTAAAGGATTTATGCATCGACCTGGGAATTGCAGACCGGGTCACCTTTATCGGCCCCAAATCGCCGGAGGAATTGCCCTCCTTTTACAGTGCCGCCGATGTTTTCGTCTATCCCTCCCTTTACGAAAACTTCGCGCAACCCATTCTGGAAGCCGCGTCTTATGGAATCCCAGTCATCGCCACATCCGTCGGCATCGCTCCGGAACTCATCGAAGATGGGGAAACAGGATTTCTTGTTTCCGGCGAACCTCCGGACCTGGCGCAAAGGCTGGAACAACTTGGCGATTCTTCCGAACGGAGAAAAATGGGCCTTAAGATTCAGGATAAGGCGCGGAATAAATTTGCCTGGGACCCGATAATAGATCAATATATGGAACTTTACCGTTCACTCTGATGAATCCGGGTCCATGGCAAAGCTTTTTGATAAATTTTCCAATAATTATAAAACCCTGCTGGATGAATCCCTGCATATCACGGGGTTTGACACCGATTATTTTGCCACCGCGAAAATAAGGGCGCTGGCCAGACTCTTCCCGGAGTTTTGCCAACGGCCCATCCGCTTTCTGGATTTTGGTTGCGGGAACGGTTCCCTGCAAAATCCCATTACAAAATTTTTCCCGCAGGCGGCATACGTTGGAACGGACCTCTCAAATGAAATGGTTCAGCAAGCCAGGGATCTCAATAACGGGTCCGGTGTGGTTTTTGAATTGGCATCGGAACAATGGAGGCAGGGCGCTTACGATGTTATATTCGTGGCAAACGTCTTTCACCATATCCCGCATACCGATCATCTAAAAATTCTCAAAGAGTTGCGTTCTCTGCTCACCCACCGGGGAAAATTCATTCTGTGGGAACACAATCCCTGGAATCCTTTCACCCGGAAAATAGTCAAAGACTGCATTTTCGACAAAGACGCGGTTTTGATTTCTCCGTTGAAATTGAAAAAGCTTTGCAAAATGACTGGTTTCTCACAAATGCGGATCGTTTTCACCACCTTCTTCCCAAAATCCCTGAGATTCATGGTTCCCCTGGAACCCTGGCTGGGATGGCTTCCTCTTGGGGGCCAATATATTTTGGTGGGGGAAAACCCGGAGTAAAAAGCGGCTCCTTGAATATACTCCTAAGCATTCCAGGGAAAAGTTAGGCTGGAGGCTTTGAATTTTTTAATCCTTACAGGAAAAATACAGCCTCAATCCCTCTTCCAGCTTTCGCGGTTTGTAATTCAACAATGGGATCTCAGAATGTATTGAAGGCTGTTTATCGCACAACAGGCGCGGAATTTGGTCTGGAACCAGAGTATTTATGTTAGCGAGGTTGAGGAGGCTCGTCACCCCCTGTACAAAGGAAACGGGAATAAAGAATTTCATGACGTGAACACCGAAATAAGCGGATAACCGGTCTATCAACGTCGCAAACGTTATGTCTTCAGGGCCAGCGAACTCATATGTATTTTCTAATGCGTCGGCTTGGAACAATGCCTCTACTGTACCGGAAACGACATCGTCAATAAATACCGGACTTAGTAGATATTGCCCATTGCCAATCACTGGGATTAAGGGGGATTTCTGGACCCAGTGAATCAGTTGGTTGATCCCCACCTTTCCTCCCGTCCCATAAACCTCCCTGGGACGAAGAATGGTCCAGGGCAACCCAGACTCCTTGACCCATCGCTCCGCCGCTAATTTACTTTCAGAATATGCCCCACCCTGAGGATGAGCCGCGCCGGAACTCATGTAAACGAACCGGGAAATTTTGTTGCGGATGCAGGCCTCGATCAGGTTTTTCGTCCCTTCGGCATTCACTTTGAAGTAATCTTCTCTATTGGGGCTATGCGTCAACGCGGCAAGATGAACCACAATGTCGATCCCTGAAGTGGCCGCCGTCAGGGAATCGCGGTCGGCCAATTCCCCGGACACCCTTTCACAATCGGGTAATTCAACTGGGGAGCGATGCTCCAGAACGCGGATTTTTACCTTTTCACGCTCCACTAAAGCCGGGATCAACCGTTTCCCGAAACCTCCTGAAGCGCCGGTGACTAGAATGTTCATCGATGTTTTTTCGGCAGAAACTCCAAAACGCGGTACCAGACGAGGTTGGCCAGAAATTCCAATATGGATAACGGTTTCACAAACGAAGGCCGGGAATCGATGCTGTGAAAAACTGTTTCGACCTCACCCATTTCAAACTTCATGCGCCGGGCCTGGATCATGATCTCGGCGTCGATAAACCATCCATCGGATTGCAAATCCATTTTGTCATATGCGGCCCGAGTCACCACCTTAGGTTTGGAATTGATGTCACGGCTGTTCAATCCGGGAAAGAGAAGTTGAAAAATGGCGTTGTAAAGGGTGGAAATAATCTTCCGGTAGGCCCCGTCGTCACGCTGAACGCGGTATGTTTTGGCAAGGTCCAAGTTGCCCTCTTTCAGTTTTTTGTAAACCCGGATCACATCTTCCGCCGGCATCTGCCCATCCCCATCAATAACGGCAATGACCTTACCGGAAGCGGCTTGCAGGCCGGTCTTCATGTCCCATCCCATCATCCCTTCTTTCACTTTGGTGACGGCGCGGATTCTTGGATTCCCTTTCGCCAGGTCCGCCACCACCTCAGGAGTTTTGTCGCCGGTACCCTCAAAATAATTGCCCACCAGCACCAATTCCCAATCGGGTTCGTCCGCCTCCAGACACGCAATCAGGGAATCTACAAAGCAGGAAATGGTCCCTGCGCTTCGGTAAGCCAGGACCACCACGGAAAGATTGGGGGATTCGACGCTCAAACTACGGCCTTGATAAAGGTGAAAGGGAAATTTTCCGATAAATAAAGGGTGCCCCCACTACGTGGGGAGGACCCCGTTTCACGGGGAGGAAAAGTGAGCTAAGCTCGCTTCGCTCACGAGCCCTTTAAAAACTCCGCACGATGGAGGATTCAGTCAGCCATAAATCCATT
>JADFGI010000194.1 GCA_022567815.1 Nitrospinota bacterium | reverse complement strand
TCGATTGATGGGTTCCCGTGACCATTATAAAAACGTTATTGAAGGAGATATTGAAACGTTTGATTTTGACCGCCACGCGCAAAAATATGATGTTGTCGTTTTTTCTGATGTGCTGGAACACTTGCAAAGGCCCGAGAGGGTCCTGGAGAAGGCCCCATTACTTATCAAGGATGATGGGAAGACGCTCATATCCCTTCCCAATGTGGCCTATTATTCAAATCGGCTGGCTTTGTTTAGTGGACGGTGGGAGTATCGGGATGAGGGAATATTGGACCGGACGCATTTGCGATTTTTCACGATGCTTACTGGAAGGGAATTACTCGAAACCAACGGTTATTTTGTAAGAGAGATGGTTGCAGAATTGCCGGTAATCTCTTCGCAATGGAAACGCCTCATTTTTTCCTTCGTGTGCCAAATATGGCCTTCCCTGTTTGCTATCGGTTGGGTGATCGAAGCGTTCCCAAAAAATAATAATCCATAGCCTTTTTCCGGATCATAAAACAAAATGAATTTCTAGGGATCAGATTATCCTGTAGCCTCATTTTCTCCAGGTTGCAAATCGATTTCCTCGAAATTATCCCCTTTGATTCTGCACAACCCTGCGACGATACTTCCCAGAATGCAGTGAGTGAGCGCCGATATAGCTCCCGGAACGGTTGCGAGCGCATATCCGGGGAAATTGCTTCTGGCCAGTTCCGTCGCCAGTCCGGAGTTCTGCATGCCCACCTCGATGGAAACTGTCTGCGCATCTTTTTCCCGGAATTTGAGCGACCGGGACAACAGGTAGCCTAAAAGAAATCCCAGGGTATGCAGGATGAGAATGGCGGTCAGCAAACTGAATCCTGTTTCCAGGATGGCCGTTTTTTTAGCCGCAAGAATGTAGTCGACGATGAACACGATGGAAAGCACGGCGAGGAGCGGGGTGTAGGCGTTTATTTTTTTGACTCCACGATGAAAATAATGGTTCAGCAGAATCCCAAGCAGAACCGGCAGGATCACGATTTTAAGGGTGTTGATCAAAAGCCCGATGGTATCGACTTGAAGCGCGGTTCCCGGAAGGTCCCTGGATAATGACTCGATCAACAGGGTAGCCAAAACGGGCGTCATGAGCACCGCCAGCAGGGTGGAAAACGTCGTCAGGCTGACCGACAGGGCGACATTCGTGCGGGCAATGAAACAAACCACATTGGAAGCGGTTCCTCCGGGACAACAGGCGACCAGCACGAGGCCAATTATATAATCGACGGGCAGATTGAAGGCTCTGGAAAGACTATAGCCCAATACCGGCATGATGATGTATTGCAGGCCCACCCCCAGGAGAATGGATCGGGGAATTTTGATCACCCGCTTGAAATCCTGAAAATCCAGGGTCAATCCCATGCTCAGCATGATGATGCCGAGGAACAGAGGAATCCAGTCGGGTTGGAACCACATCGCCGTGGCCGGTTGCCACAAAGCCAGAGCCGCGCCGGTTAAAACCCATATGGGAAAGGCGTTGGCGAGGCTGAGAAAAACCCTTTCGATGGAATTCACTTATGGCACCTCTAAAAATGTTTCCCGGCCATGAGCGGCCCTTTATGAATATGGGCCGACGAGTTGCCAGAAAGAAAATTTCAAATTTGCAAGAGATCTTCTGGGAAAGAATCAGGGCTTCTGGACGAGGATGCTGGAATACGCCAGCTTGCCATTGTCAATCGCCTGGTAACGAATGACTTTGAAATCTTTAAATATTTCCAGCAGTTCGTTGGTTTGCAATAACCATTTCGGATTGAAGCTGGAGTATTTCAAATAGTCTATATTATAAGTTTCCACCAGGGCCATGCCGCCAGGTTTGAGCGCGTCTTTGAACTGGGGAAACAGATCTCTCTGCATGTAGTAGGTGCAGATGATCAGGTCGTAGGCGTTTTTTTCAAGCGTGTGAGTTTCCAGATCAACCACACGGGTTTCAATGGTTGTATTTTGAGCCTCGGCCAGTCGATGCGCTTTTTGTAATCCCTTTGCAGAAATATCCAGTCCCAGCACATCGAATCCCTTGGTGGCAAGAAAGACTCCATGTCTTCCCTCTCCCATGGCGATGTCGAGGGTCCTTCCCTTGGGAAGAAGGTCAAGAGTTTCCACCAGAAAGGGGATGGGGGTTTTGCCGAAAATGTAGATCTCCGTATCGTATTTACTATCCCACCGGGATTTATCTTTTTCATGGGCAATCCCGTGAGCCGGAATGAGCATAAGAAAGAGAAGGGGGAAGAGCAGAATCCATATTCCCTTGCGAAACAGGGGTTGACATGGGCCTTTGAGTGCTGGCATGGGGGGCTTCCTTTTAGGGAATTTTCGTATTATTCTACTTGAAGGCCCCGGTCTGTCAAGATGATTTGCCAGTTTGATTTGGATGTCCCGACATTGTATTATGATAATATTCCAACTCTTATTTCGGGTTCTGTATCCAGGAAATTTTGTGGAGGTAAAAATGCAACATCCTTCAAGGATCGCGGCTTTTAATACAGTCTGTATCTTTCTTGTGGTTTTATTTTGCGTGGCCCCTGTTCTGGCCGATAGCCTGAAAACTAAAAAACCGGTTGCTCAGTCTGTTGACAAAAGGTTTAAGGATTTTGGCGATGGAACCATTTTGGACACCAAGAACAGATTGATGTGGATGAAACAAGATTATTGGCAGAGAGAAGGCAAATGGGTCAATTGGTACACGGCTAACGAATATGCCCAGCGCATGAACAACAAAAATTTTGCCGGATATTCCGACTGGCGTCTGCCAACTCCGGAAGAAGCCGCGACTCTTTACGACCGCCGCAAGCGAAATTTGGACAAGGATGGAGATAAAATTTATATGGATCGCATGTTTCCTGCCGGGGCCGGTTGGAGTACCTGGACGAATAAAGATAAAAAATCCAAAGCGGTTGTCGTTTCCCTGAAGGATGAGGGTGGTTCCTTCTACCAGGACAAGATTAGCGGCACGGACGCTTTCCTGCGGTTGATCCGTGGTCCGGTTTCCTGACAGTGTGGAGATTCGCAGGTCTTTCAGTAAATGATTTTTTTGGTTGTGAATTTTAGTATGCCGAAAATGACCAAATTTATTCTAGGCACATTTATTGTTTTTGTAGCTTCAGGCTGGCAAAATGCTTTTGCGATTCATGTGAGCATTTACGAACCGCGGGTTCCCAAAGAAATTCTGGAAGAAGTGCAGGAAATCGAGAACCCATATCCTGCAACTGAGGAACAGATTGAGGCTGGGCGAAAAATATATTTTGGCAAAGGACTGTGTGTGACCTGCCACAGCAAGGATGGCAGGGGGGTAATAGTTCCCGGCCACTCTCCCCGCAATTTGACAGATGCTAAATGGCAGGAGATACGCACCGATGGAGAATTGATGTGGGTCTTGCGCAATGGAAGTCCCGGAACGGGAATGCCTGTTCGGGTTGGCAAAGTGATTACCGAAAAAGAAGGCTGGAGCGTTATTAATTTCGTCCGGACCTTTGCGGGAAAATAAATAGAGGGAAAGGTTGATGAATCAATGAATATTTTTCGTAGTTTGTTTATAACGGCCCTGCCGCTTTTTTTTATTATTACCACTACAGGCGACCTGCTAGCGGGACCCATGATGATGCGGCACGGCAAAGGGCCGGGAATCCATCCTCACAGCATGGGTTTTGCCGGCAAGGGAATTTGCCCGCAACCCAGGGTGATGGCTCAGGCTCCTGATGATATTTACCATCTAAAAAATCCCTTGCAATCCACGCAACAAAACCAGGATGCAGGAGAATCCTTATACCGCGTAGACAGCCAACCCACCGCCTGCAAGATTTGTCATGGCCTGACAGGAAATGGTTTTGGAATGATGGCTCCGGGATTGAACCCTCCGCCACGCAACTTTTCCTGCGCTGAATCGATGAAGGAAATTCCCGATGGCCAGTTGTTCTGGGTCATAAAAAACGGATCCCACGGAACGGGGATGCCCGCTTACCCGGAATTGACAGAAAAACAGATTTGGCAGTTGGTCCTTCATCTGCGAGGGTTGTCTCAATAAAGCTCATTTCTTCTATTGTGAACTGATTTATGCGCCGACATGGGGTTGTTGTTTGCTTTGTTTTTGTATTTCTTGCTGTCTCCCAGGTTCTTAATGGCGAACCGAAGGGAACCAAAATTTCCTCACCTGACCCTGCCGGGGAAGTTATCCGCATTGCTTCCGGAATTTGTCCGCAAAATAGAAAAACCTGGAACGCTCCGGCAAGGTATTTGAAGAAAAAAAATCCCCTGCCGGATTCTCCCGAAAATATTAAGGAAGGAAAGTTGCTTTATTACAAAGAAGCCAAGCCCACCGCCTGCGGGCTTTGTCATGGTTTGCGGGGAAACGGCAATGGAAGACTGGCGAAGGGATTGACTCCCCCGCCAAGAAACTTTACCTGCGCGGAATTGATGGATGCAATACCGGACGGCCAATTATTCTGGATCATCAAAAACGGGTCCAGGGGAACCGCGATGCCGGTTCACAAAGAGACTTTGAGCGACAACAAGATCTGGCAGTTGGTTCGTTTTATAAGGCAATTCGCCAATTAGGGCTATCGATATTGAAACAGAGTCTGTTGTCTTTCATCGCGAGTCCGTTACGCTGGCTGGTCAATGAATGGTTAACTTTTTGTATTTCGACCTGCGGTTATCTTCTTTTCCACCCAACTCCTGTTTGTGCTTTTCGCGGTATTCGTCGAAATTGCCTTCAAACCAGCGCACTTTGCTGTTGCCTTCAAACACCAGTAAATGTGTGCATATTCTATCGAGAAAATAACGGTCATGGCTGATCACCAGGACACAGCCGTTGAAGTTCAATATGGCGTTTTCAAGGTTGCTGAGAGTGGTCACGTCGAGGTCGTTGGTGGGTTCGTCCAGCAGGAGAACGTTGCCTCCCCGCCTAAGAAGTTTTGCCAGATGCACGCGGTTGCGTTCGCCTCCTGATAGATCCGCGACTTTTTTCTGCTGATCCGTCCCCTTAAAATTGAATCGGCCCACGTAGGATCTGGAGTTGATGGTTTTTCCTGCAAATTCGATATGGTCGGTCCCGTCGGTGATTTCTTCAAAAACCGTTTTGCCGGCATCCAGTTCGTGACGGTTTTGATCCACATAAGATAATTTTACTGTCGACCCCAGTTCTATCGTTCCTTTATCGGGCTGGTCTTCCTCGACGATCATCCGAAACAGAGTGGTCTTGCCGGTTCCATTAGGCCCGATCAGGCCAACGATGGCCCCGCGGGGAATTGCAAGGGATAGATCCTGAATGAGCAAGTTGTCTCCGAATCCTTTGCTCAGACCTTTAATTTCGATGACCTTTTCGCCGAGGGGCGGCCCAGGGGCGATTTGAATTTCCAGGGAATTATCCTGAACCTCCAGTTTTTGGGAGAGAAGTTTTTCATAATTGTTTACCCTCCCTTTGTTTAATTTTCTGCGTGCGCCGGGAGTCGTGTGCAGCCAGTCCAGTTCATTCTGCAGGCGTTTCCGAAGATTCGACGCCCCCTTTTCCTGATGTTGCAGGCGCACGGCTTTTTGCTCCAGCCACGAGGTATAATTGCCCTCAAAAGGGATGCCTTTTCCGTTATCCAGCTCAAGAATCCATTTAGTGATGTTGTCGAGGAAATACCGGTCATGAGTGGAGACGATCACGTTTCCAGGATAATTGGCCAGAGTTTCCTCCAGCCACTGCACCGTTTCCGCATCCAGGTGATTGGTGGGCTCGTCCAGAAGAATCATGTCGGGTTTTTGCAGAAGGATCTTGCAAAGAGCAACCCGCCGGGCTTCGCCGCCGGATAAGGTGGAAGCCTGCTGATCGTCCGGGGGAAGAACCAGTGCGTCCATTGCCACGTTCACCTGACGGTCCAGCTCCCATCCGTCCACCGCGTCGATTTCGTCCTGCAACCGGCCCATTTTGTCGAGGGCTTTTTGCATTGCCTCGTCGTCCATGGGCTCCGCCATTTCAGCGCTTATAT
>JADFGI010000193.1 GCA_022567815.1 Nitrospinota bacterium | reverse complement strand
GAAGGCTTAAAAACAGAAGACGTAAAAACTGCGACCGGTTCATTTCCTATGACTGAAGAGAGCTTTGCATAAGTGGAGAATCTTCATAGGAATTACCCTGAACCAACCAAAGACGTCATCGCGAGCCGCAAAGCGGCGTGGCCGTTATAATATTCCCAAGCTTTCGTGCCCCGCAGGGGTAGATCCAGAGTCTCTGGATTGCTTCGTCGCTAAGCCTCCTCGCAACGACGGGTTATGCAAAGGCCTCTCTGCGGAGGAGCTGGTTAATTTTTGACTCTGGTGACTCTTCGTAACTGGTATTTTTGTACCGCATGGTTATGGTCCATGAGGTTGGATGAAAACTGATGGCTTCCATCTTTCCGGGAAACGAAATAAAGATAGTCGCTGTTACTGGGTTCCAAGGCCGCAATGATGGATTTAAGCCCAGGGCTGGCAATGGGTCCGGGAGGCAGTCCTCTATATTTATAAGTGTTGTAGGGTGAGTCGATGTTTAAATCCTTTTTGCGAATGTTGCCGTCAAAATTGATCATGGCGTAAATGACCGTGGGGTCGGTTTGCAGGCGCATATTTTTTTTCAGACGATTATGGAAGACTGAGGAAATAAGCTTCCTTTCCTCATCCACGCCAGTTTCCTTTTCTATCAGAGAGGCGAGCGTTACGACCTCGTGAAACGAAAGGTTCACAAATGGAGTCCGTTTTGACAATTCATATGTTTTAATTTTTTCGTGGTACGTATCCAGCATGCTCTGGATGATTTTTCGTTCCGAAGTGTGTTTGCTGAAATGATAGGTTTCGGGAAACAGGTATCCCTCCAGGGAGATTGCGGGTATTCCAGCGGACTGAATCAATTCCTTGTCCTGTGTTTGCAGGATGAATTCCTCCGCATTGACCAGCCCCCGCTCCTCTAAAAGGGCGGCGATTTCCGTGATTCGGTATCCTTCCGGTATGGTGACGGCATGAAGAATGGTTTTGCCCGAAGTGACGATCCCCAATATATCCTTCGGGGTCATGGAAGGCGATAGTTCATATTCCCCAGCTTGAATTTGACCCTGCTTTTTTTGCAAGTACGCCAAAAGTTGAAAGGAAAGCGAATTGCCAATCAGGTCTCGATCTTTCAACAGATTGGAGATATTGTTCAAGGTCATTCCAGGGGTAATCTCCACCCTTACAGGATTAAATTTCTCGGAAAGCGGGTGGGTTGCCGTGTAATAAAAAATGGCGCCGTATATCCAGGAAATAACAATTGATCCCGCAACGGAAACTAAAGCAAATTTCTTGATTTTACTCATGATTTTCAGCCAAAATTTTTAAAACCCTAAAGGTCTATTTTACCCAATTGGGCCAGGAAAAGATCATTTTCTTTTTGCGTTCCGACGGTGACCCGCAAGCAGTTTTTCAAGCTGGGATGGTTGTTCAAATTTCGGATGAGGATTCCGTTTTCTATTAGATTTTTAAATAGTTTCTCGCCATCATTTGCCACGCGAAACAGGATGAAATTAGAATCTGAGGGAAACACCGTCAAAGAATCAAGCTTGGATAATTCTTCCAGCAATCGGTCCCGTTCCTGCAAAATCAGCTTGATTTGATCTTGTATTGGCGAAAATTTTTGCAAAACCCGGGTAGCAAATTCCTGGGAGATGGTGTTGGAATTATAGGGCAGGCGAACTTTATTGATTTGCTCGATAATATAAGGGTCGGCCATCCCATAGCCCACGCGTAATGCGGCAAGGCCGATTTTAGATAAACTTCTCAGTACGATCAGGTTGTTGTGGTTTTTGATGTCCTCACAAAAGGATTGTTGCGCGAAATCAAAATAAGCTTCGTCCAAAACCACGATTCCCCGAAAACCAACGATTACTTTTTTAATTTCCACTGCGGAATAACAGTTTCCTGTGGGGTTGTTGGGATAACTGAAAAAGACCACCCTGGCGCTTTGCCCGGTCAGGAATTGCAGGAAATCATCACCGTCAAAGTCCCATTTTTTATCCAGGGGATACGGGCGGGGGATAAGGCCCAATCCCTTGCCGATGATAGAATACATGCCAAAAGTAGGATCGGGGAAAACATAGGAGTCGCCTGCGTCGCAGAATATTTGCAGGATCAGTTGAATGAGTTCGTCCGACCCGTTGCCGATGACCAGCGCCTCTGGCGGGATATTGGTTATGTCCGTTATGGCCTGTTTCAGAAGCCGGCAATCCGGGTCGGGATAGCGGTTCAATTGAAGGTCTTCAAAACACTCCGGGAAATTACGCGTCAGTTCTTCAGGGAGAGAAAACGGGTTTTCATTAGCGTGGAGTTTGATCTCACAGTCAAAATCTTCCACTTCATAAGCTTTAAGAGATTTGATTTTTTCCCGCACCCAGTTCGCAAGGTCGATGTTGGCCATCAGTCCTTCTCTTGGGGATTTAACAATGCTTGAATATCCGCTGATGCGGGGACGAACCGGGAAGCCCGAAATTTTTCCGCGTGGAAGATAGAAATGATATTGTCGACCGATTCCTCAATCTCATGATTGGTTAAAATATAGTCGTATGCCAGGCATTCTTTAATTTCTCCAACGCCTCTTTGCAGACGTTGCTTTATCTTTTCCTCAGTTTCCGTCCGCCTTTTCCTTAATCGAGACTCTAATTCTTCAAGTGAAGGAGGCAGGATGAAAACGTATGTCCCCGGAAAATCTAGTTTGCGCAATGATTCAGCGCCTTGAACATCCAGCTCAATGATGAAAACCTCGCTATTCTCCTGGCATTTTTTTACCGAATCAAAAGTGGTACCATAAAGGTTATCGTTGATATTGGCCCACTCCAGGAAGCCGCCATTTTTTTTTATCTCTTCAAATTCTGATTCAGAGACGAAAAAATAATCACGTCCGTCAACATCCGTTTTTCTTCGGGGCCGGGTGGTATGGGACACCGCTAATTTCAGATCGGGTAATTTTTCCATAAGCCGATGGCAGATGGTAGATTTTCCTGTACCAGAAGCTCCGGAAAGGATCAAAGTGGAACACTTCTTTTGTCCGGTAATTGGATTTATCGGTGAGGGGGAAGTGGATGGCATTGGAGTTTTTCTAAAGGCTGGTGGTTTAATATTGAACCGTGTCATTCAATATTTTGCAACTGCTCCCTGACTTTTTCAAGGTCACTTTTTATTTCAATCACCGTTTGGGAAACTTCGGAATCAATGGTTTTTGAGCCGATGGTATTGGTTTCCCGATTTATTTCCTGAATCAGAAACTCCAATTTTCTTCCCAAAGGTTGATTTTTTTTAAGAAGATTTTTGAATTGATTGATGTGGCTTTCCAGGCGAACGACTTCTTCCGTGACGTCGCAACGGTCGGCCATGATCGCCGTCTCTTGCGCTATCCGCAGGGGATCGATTTCGACCCCGTTGCTTAGAAGTTTGATCCTTTCCTCAAGGCGTTTTTTATATGCCCGGACCGACTCAGACTGACGGGATTTTATAAACTCCCCATTTTTTTCAATAGATTCCAAACGGGATAAAATATCCTCCCCAAGGTGTTTGCCTTCCTCCTCCCGCATTTGTATGAGAGCGGAGAGGGCATCTTCCACGGTGTTCAGAATTAGTTCTTCCCTGGCCGGGTCCGGGGACGTTGGCTCGGCCTTGACCACGTCTTTCATGGACAGTAGCAGGTTGATATCGATTTCGCCTTCCAGTTCAAGGCGGTCTTTTATTTTTTGGAATGCCTGACGATACTGTTCAGCAAGATCCAGGTTAGGTAGAAGAACCAAGTCACCTGAGTTGCCGTTATTTTTTTCAATAGAAATATTGAGATCGAACGATCCCCTGGCGCAACGGGATTTAATCAGTTTCTTTACCGAAGAATCCAGGGTCATCATTGATTTTGGAAAGCGCGTATTTATATCAATATAGCGATTATTGACCGAGCGGATTTCGGTTTTACATGAGTAGTCTTCGTTTTGGGATTCACACCGGCCAAATCCGGTCATACTTTTAATCATCCCTCCTCACACCTTTTCGACGATCATCTTGAAGTGGCCATTTTCCTTTTCCAGGGACACCAATTTATGTCCGTCATTCTGGACGCTTCTGGGAACATTCTCCGCCGGTTCCCCATCGTCCAGAAGAACTTCCAGCGTGCTTCCAGATTCCATGGTCTCCAGCTTGATTTTTGTTTTAACGTAATTGAACGGGCATTTGACGCCGAGCAGGTCTATTTTAGCATTGGTCGCTCCCGTCCCCTTTTTACCGTTTGATTTTTTGTCCGCTGACCCAACCCGGATTCTCAGGGATTTGTCGGTCTGCATTTTGTCATTAACCTGTTTGCATTCATCGGCCAGATTATTCGTTTCCTCAAGCCACCATTCAGCTTTTTCCTGATCGGCGGATGTCAGAATATCGTCATAATGATTTATCAAATCGGCATATTTGGGAGATACAATTTCCATATCGACAATGAGCGATTGAAATTTTTTCAAACATTCCCGGTCGTCGTTGAAATCCATTCCCTCCGTTGTCAAAAGAGCGCGGGAACATGCCACCAGAGCCACCCCGGCTTTCTCCTGCGCTTCCTGATAGTTGCCTTTTTCAAGGCTCAGTTTTCCTTGAAAATTTGCCCGTTGCGCATCGGATAAAAGATTCTGAATCAAATCCGTCAGAGCGCCCGCGCATTCTCCCTGGCCCCTGTCATCGAGGCTGTATTTTTCCGTGGAACCGAAATCGATATAACTTTCAGGCGCTTCTTCAATTCCAGCTAATTCCCGGAGGGGAGTGAGCAGATCCTTGAAATATTTTTTGCCCTGTCGGTCAAAATATTCACCGAAAGATTCATCGGCGGTTTTTTTCGCCTGGTAATCATCCAGAGTCTTGCGCACCACGTCGGGCGCGTTTTTTGCGGGGACTTTTATAACCGGCGTTCCAAAAATCACGTTATCCTCGGACACACGGCCACCGAGAAAAATTTCATAATGCGGTGCGAGAACGCCATTCACCTTTTTTGCTCCGCCATGAAACCCGATGGACGCGATATGATGCTGTCCACAGGAATTGGGACAGCCGCTGGCCTTGATCGAGATGCCGTCAAGGTCTTTGGAAAAGGACATGCCGTTTTCCATTTTCTCATTCAAATGCGCCACCAAACCTCTTGAAGCGGTGATCCCCAGGTTGCAGGTCTCTGAACCCGGGCAACAGGTGATGTCGCGGATTTCTTCCGTCCCGGCTTTGTGCAGGCCGATCTTTTTGAGTTCGCCATAAATGCCTCCAAAGACGTCTTCCCGGACCCAGGGGATCATCAGGTTTTGATTGACCGTGAGCACGATCTTCCCGCCAGCATATTTTTCCGCTATTTTGCTGATGGCACGTGCTTGCGGGACATCGAAATCGCCCAGAAGCAATTTTATCTGGAGGTTGAAAAATCCGGACTGCCTTTGCTCTGATGTGTTGCGGGTTTTCCAAAGCAGGAAATCAGGGTCGTTGTCGAATTCTGAATTGCCCGTGTAGGAGGGAATTTCCGGGATACTTTCCTCAGGCACGCTGATGGGATCATATTGCTTGCCCTCCAGAGCGGCGTACTCTTCCTCAAATAGTTCTTTGGTCTTTTCCATACCCAATTTGTCTATAACGAATTTTAATCGTGCTTTGTTGCGATTGATCTTGTCGCCATATTTGTCAAAAACGCTGACGATGGCCTCGCAAAGCCGGAGAAGATTTTCCGTGGGAATAAATTCCGTCAATAATTTTGCGGCGTGGGGAAAGGAACCGAGACCCCCGCCAATCAACACCTTGAAACCTCGCACGTCCCGACCGTTTTCCTGCCGGACGACGGCTTTTAATCCGATATCGTGGATGGGAGCCAGACCGCACCCGGCGCAACCGCCCAAACTGATCTTGAATTTGCGTGGCAGGTTTTGCGTCAGCGAATGGCGCAACAGATAATTGGTGATCGCCTTTCCATAGGGAGTAACGTCAAACGTTTCCTCGGCACAGGTCCCCGCTTTATGGCAGGCGGTCACGTTACGCACGGTATTGCCGCAGGCTTCGCGCGTGGTCAGGTCGTGGTCCGCAAGGTCCTGCAATCCCTGGGGTACGGTATTGATTTTTACATAATGAAACTGAATGTCCTGCCGGGTGGTGACGTGTAAAATCCCATGCGAATATTTTTCACCGAAATCCGCCAGACAGCTCAATTGATCGGATGTGATTTGTCCCAGCGGTAATTTGGTGCGCACCATTTGCTCTTCGTCCTGGCGCTGACCGTAAATTCCCTG
>JADFGI010000192.1 GCA_022567815.1 Nitrospinota bacterium | reverse complement strand
GAGACAGGAGAATCTGCTCAAACAGGTCCAACCTTGGGTGCAAGAGGGTTTGGTGAATGCCATTCGCTTGTCCACGCACCCTTTGTTTATTGATGAGGAGCGGTTGGCGTTGTTGAAAAAATACGACGTGGGCACGATCGAACTTGGGATTCAATCCACCGACCCAAATGTTCTTGAACTTTCCGGGCGACCCTGTCCGTGGGAAGTCGTGCAATCGGCAGTAGACCTGATCAGGAAAAACGGCTTTCGGCTGGGATTGCAATTGATGCCGGGTTTGCCGGGGGATACGGATCAAACGTTTGCAAGATCCGTGGACGACGTGCTTTATTTGGAACCGGATTTTGTCCGGCTGTATCCTACGCTGGTGGTTCGGCACACGCAATTATTCCAGATGTATCAGGAGGGTAAATACACTCCCTGGAGCCTGGAGCGAACGGTGGACAACCTGAAAACCGCAGTCAAAAAATTCCGCGCAAAAAATATTCCGGTGATCCGTCTGGGACTGCATCCTGATCCCTCCCTGTTGAAAAACTATGTGGATGGACCGTATCATCCTTCTCTGCGCTACCTGGTGGATTGCCGAATTGGCCTGGATGAAATGATTGACGGTATCCAGGGTCAGAAAATTATTAATGAGCAAGTTAAATTTAAAGTTCCTTCAAAGCGGATTTCTGTTTATATTGGGCACAAACGGGAGAACATACAAAAGCTGAAAACAATGTTTCGTCTTGAAGATGTCATTCTGCAACCTGAAAAAAATTGTGACCGGTTGCAACTCATTGCATGACCCGATTGGCAAAACCTGAAAAGTACAATCAATGGCCCCGCCGCAAGCGGACGAGGTATCCGACAAGGATTATTATTTAAAAGCCGTAGCCAGCGTGACGCTGGACCCGAATTGAAACATTATTTTGCTAACTATGGTTCTCGGGGCTCGTGAGCGTGTGATATTCGACCTTTGCCTTCATGCCAAGCATGGGTAAAGCGAACGTCTGCCCCACATCTCCTCCCCGCGTTGCGGGGCGGGGAATAAAACCCACTGGTGGGATTAAATTGCTTTTAAGAAAGGATGGTACCCCTATGGTTACAATTGGTATGAATTATAAAATGATTCCCGGCAAGGAAAAGATATTCGAAGATGCGTTTGCAAATGTTATAAAAGTCATGAATGAAATGGAAGGGCATTCCAAATCTTTTTTGTATAAAGATGTGAATGATCCTCAATCTTATCTGGTCGTTTCGGACTGGAGTTCCGAAGAGGCGTATAACGGGTTTATCCAATCGGATAAGTTTAAGGACGTGGTCAACTGGGGAAAAGAAAACATTCTTGCTGGCAGGCCATCACACACGGTGTATCGGACATAAATCGAAAGGAATTGCTATGAGGGGTCCATTTTAGGAGTGTACTCATAGTCGCCCTTTTTGATACTGCGGACCACTTTTTTATGAAAAAGCTCCGTATCGTGGGAAAGGTGATCCTGCACCTTCCAACGGATATTGACTATTTTTCCGTCTGGATGGTCGAAGATATTTATGATTTCACCAATATTTTCCGACAGCGGTTCAAACAGGACATCTCCGATTTGTAGTTTCACTGGATTCCTCCCAGCGCCAGCCTAGGGCTGGGGCATATATTTACGTTCGACCAGCGTAGCGCTGGACCAAATATTGACGTGCGATGGATTATTGGCTGACTGAATTTTACTTTGTGCTGAATATTTCATGCCAATGATTTCTTAATATCATACTCTTGAATTTGCTTGAAATAAAAGTTTCTTTTAGGGCGTGTCGTCAAATTATTTTAAGCCACAGGATGATTGATCTGATATGGGTAGATCACTTGGATCGTCGTTGCGAGGAGCGTTAGCGACGAAGCCGTGATAATATTCCCTGGCCTTCGTGCCCCGCAAGGGGTAAATCCAGAGACCTTGGAAGACCCTGGATCGCCACGCCGCTTGTCGCGGCTCGCGACGACGAAATATACGATTTGTGGCAGATTCTGGGGCAGTACCCAGATCATAATTGATGGTTTGGCGAATTTGACGACAGGCTCTAGGGCGTTGCGAAAAACTCAACTATGAAAATTATCCGTCCGTATCGGCAATTCTCAATAAACTTATAGATGGAGAGGATTATGTTGGATTATATTCTCATGTCGCCAATGTACCCGACAATGACTTCTGGAAAAATTGATAAATACCTGGTCAGCCAGGGAGATAAAGTGACCAAGGGAACTGCCGTGGCGGAAATAATTGCAGAGGGATATTTTACCCTTTTATCCGAGGTGGATGGAATCGTCAAAGAATTTTATGTGATGGAGGGCGACTATGTGGAAATCGACACTCCGCTGATAGAGGTGGAATTAAAAGAATCCTGAAAAAAATCGATTCCCAAAAATTCTCAATTCAAACCATGGAAAAAATAAACCCGGCGGTCATGAGATAAATCGCCAGGCCCAAAATGTCATTCAAAACAATGACCATCGGACCGGTGCTGATAGCGGGATCAATTCCCGCCTTGATAAAAAATATTGGAGTTAACGACCCCAGCAGACTGGAAATTCCCACTGCCATGATGATGCCGACTCCAACGGTGAGGCCAAGAAGAGGGGTGACCTGCATGAAGGTTTCCGCCGCCACTGTAATTATCCCGCCGCACAGCACCCCGAAAATGACACCATTGATGAGTCCCACAGCCAGTTCACTGCGGACCACACGCTTTATATTGTCCGGTTGGATATCCCCGGTAGCCATCCCGCGAACAATAACGGTGGCTCCCTGTATCGCGATATTTCCCGAAAGGCCAATGACAAATGGAATGAACAGGATGACGGTCGAAAACTCGACTAACGAATCCTTATAAGAGCTCAGGATGAAAGCGCTGAGCAATCCGCCGAGAAAAGTGACGAACAGCCAGGGAGCCCGCGCCAAAATTTTTTTGCCGATTTTTTTGGCAAACGGGTCCAGGGTGGCGGTTCCCACCATAGTAAAAATATCTTCGCTGGCGATGTCCTGAATGGCGCGAATGACGTCATCAAAAGTCACCACCCCCTGAATCATATTTTTTTCATTGATTACCGGAATGGAGCTAAGGTGTTCATGGTCCATAAGGTTGGCCACCTTTTCACAGGGGTCCGCCAACAAAACTTTCGGGACCTCCTCCTGCATGAATTCAGCAGGCCGGGCAATGGCGGATACATTCAAGAGGTCTCTCAGCCGGAAATAGCCCAGCAATTCATTACTATTGTTTACGACATAGAAATAGGGGGATGACTCCTGGCTTCGATCCTGTTTGAGTTTGATTAAAATTTCGGCGGCGGTTTGATCCTCATGAATCCTGTTGAAGGTGGTTTGCATCAATCCCCCTGCCGTTTCCTCGCCATAGGAAATAAGGTCTTTAATGATATTGGCTTCTTTTTGGGGGATTTTTCCCAGGATTTCATCACGGGTTTCTTCCGAATGTTCCATGAGGATGTCGGTGGCTTCATCCTCCGGCATGTCCCGTAATAATTTGGCTAAATAATCCGGGTCGAGAGAATCCTGAATTTCCAGACGCGAATCCAGATCGGTTTCATAAATCAGTTCCTGGCGCTTAACATCGGTATCCAACAAATGAAAGATCTGAATTTTTTCTTCTTTGCTGAATTCGGAGAGACGGCGGGCAATTTCAAAATGATCCATCCCGTTTATCCGTGAATGGATATCCTGGCGGGTGAGGGTGGGGTCATCTAAAAATAGTTTTATTTTTTCTACAGGCATATTTTTTCCTACAACCTTGATTCAAAATGCGATATTCTATAACAATTATATGGTTTTAGTGCAGGAATAATATTTTATCCAGATGAGGGAACATGGTTTTAAATATTTCACATGCAGACAAAGCAAAATATAAAAAGTTGCGGGAAAATCGCAAGACACGCGTTCGGACAAATAGAACCTCTCTTCTTTCCGATAAATCTAAAAGCAAGGCTTTCAAACTGTACGATAAAATGACAGGGAGTCAGGTAAAATCCGAGCCGGAAATCGATGTGCATCTAAAAATGAACGACAACTTTATGCGCACCGGCCCGTACCGTCCCAAGAAAAAATAAAACCGCTTTTCGGTGGGACGCTTAAACCTGGTGGTCGAAACGTTTAGCCGATGGTTTTTGTAAATGAGGTTTTAGCGTTGCCTTAATGACTTGGATGGGTTCTTGTTGATCGAGATTTAGTGCGGTATTTTCCCAGGTTTCTTCAATTTCAGGAACATCTTCTTCTTTGGATTCTTGCCGGGGATTTGCTTCATATTTTTTTATATACGTTTCATAAACCCGTTCTTCAATAAATAACTCTACCAGGTCAGTGTCTAATTTTTCATTTTGGGCCATCTTTCGCAAAATCTTGTAAACCTCATCCAAGCTGAGAGCTTTTTTATATGGCCGGTCGTCTGCCGTCAGGGCTTCGGCGATATCCGTCACCGCCATTAGTTTTCCCTCAAAAGGAATTTCATCACCTTTAAGCCCCAGCGGATACCCACTGCCATCCAAACACTCGTGATGAGCCGCCGCGAAATGAGGAATGTTTTTTATTTTTTTGGTAAAGGGAATTTGCTGAAGCATCCTCAGGGTCACATAGGCGTGCTCCTTGATTTTATCCCGCTCGGTCTTGGTAATCGTGCCCTTTCGGATGGTTAGATTTTCCAGTTCATCCTCTGTGATGAAAGGTTTTGTGGTTCCATCCCTATCCTGATAGGTCATTTTGGCGATGGATTGAAGAAGTTCAAAATCTTCCTCCGGCAACCATTCACTGGGCTGGTTGCAATCCCGGATGAATTGTCGGATTTCATTGATTTTCTCAATTCCAATCTTCGTCTCTTCATCGCATTTACCCATTTCGATTTCATCCGCGCCTTTTTCCATTAATGCCAGCTTTTTTTGCAAGCCTTCCTTTTCAACTTTTTCCTGTAAAAAAGACATTCGCAGATCGACATGATGGATCCGGTCAAAAATAGTTTGCAGTTTGGTGGATTTTTCCATAATTTCCACCGGAGTCGTGACCTTTCCTATATCGTGCATCCAGGCGGCGATCCGCAACTCGTGCATGGAATCCTTATTGAAGAAAATATCCTTAAAGGGCCCCTCCTTTTCCTCGTGAATGGTTTGGGCCATCGTCAAGGTCAAATTGGCCACCCGCCGGATATGACCGCCGGTGTTGGGAGACTTTTCATCAATTGCCGTCGCCATAACCTTCACAAAAGCCTCAAAGAGCTTTTCCATATCATTGATAAGATTGATTTTTGATATGGCAATCGCGGCCTGGGAGGCCAGACCCTCAATGAGGTCTTCACAATCAGAGGAAAAAGACCGGACTTCGCCTGTGTCCAGGTCTTTCGCGTTCAAAAGTTGAAGCACCCCTATCAAGTCATTTTCGTGGTTCTTCAGCAACACCACCAGCATCGATTTAGTGCGGTAACCCGTTGCCTGGTCAAAACTTTTTGGGTTGGTGAAATCGAACAGGGCCGTTTCGTAAACATCGGGGATATTTACTGAAACGCCATTCACGGCGACAAAGGCGGAAACATTGGTTGCATCGAGTTCGACAGGAGGGAAGGGGATGGTTTCGCCACTTTTCCCGCCCATGCGAATATTTAGGCTGTCATTTTGAACGATCTCGAACCGCAGGCGCTGGTCTTGGAGAATGTAGAGTACCCCGGCATCCGCATTGGTGAAATTTCTCGCCAGGTCAACGATCATTTCCAACAGAACGTTGATGTCGGTGACGCTGGACATTGCCCGGCCTATATCAGACAACTTCCTGATTTGCGAGTGGAGGCGATCGGCATAATTCTTTACGTCCTGAACCACGCTTCCCAGCAAATTGTTCAGACTCTCGTCGAAGGACAGGGGCAAAGGGGAACGCAAATCTGGTCGATTCGTTTTATTCATCAACACTAAGGGTCAAGGGAATTTTTAAAAAGTGTGTGTTGAATTATAAAACAAAATTTCAATGAAATCTATAACTCCTTTGTTTGCAATGGGTAATGCAATTTTTGCGCCTGCGGAGAAGCTCTGAGTTATCGGCAGTTATTTTCTTTATTCAATGAAAAAAAATAGCGGAATATTTATTTTCCACCAGTGGGTTTCATACCCCGCCCCGCAACTCAGGGAGGACCCCGTTACACGGGGAGGAAAAGCCTACTACGCAGGGGGGCTGACGCTCGCTTTACCCCTACGGGGCATAAAGGCAAAGGTCGAATATCACATGCTCACGAGCCCCCCAAAAAGCCT
>JADFGI010000191.1 GCA_022567815.1 Nitrospinota bacterium | reverse complement strand
ACATTTTGACGGCTGTCAAAAAAACTCCCGGCGATGCTCAGGCTCATTTTGAACTGGCACTGGTTTATCGGAAAGAGAAGCGGTTTGATGAAGCCGCTCGGGCCTATGAGACCTCGTTACGTCTAAATCCTGATAATAAGAAGGCGCTTCACGGCCTGGCCATCGCTTACCGGAAACTGAAACGGTATGAGGAGTCTATTGTAGTTTGCCGCAGAGCATTAAAGTTAGACCCTGATTACGCCAAAGTTTATTTTAACCTCGCTCTGGTATTCGAGGAACAGGGGAAGTGGGAGGAAGCCGTTGAAGAGCACCTAAAAGTACTGACAATCGATGCAGAAGATTTTCAGGCACATTATAATCTTGGCCGCGCCTATTCTGCATTGAACCGTTTTGCGGATGCCATTGCCTCTTTCAAGGAAGCAGTCCGATTGGACTCAGAAGATGGTCGAGCCCACCTTGAACTCGCCCGTGCCTGCCATGCTGTCAACGACGGTTTAAAAGCCATTTATCATATACGGCAAGCTAAGCAACTTTTAGCCAATGATAAAAAGGGGCTGGAGGAAGCCAGCGGCTTGCTGATAAAAATCCGCGAAAAATCATGAATTCCTTTGCAATTTACATAGTCACGGCTGTTGCTGAAATTGGAGGTTGTTTCGCATTCTGGGCATGGTTGCGATTGGGTAAAAGTGTGTATTGGGTTCTTCCGGGTCTTATATCGCTGGTGGTTTTCGCCTTTTTGCTTACCCGTATCGAGGCAGATTTTGCCGGCAGGTCTTATGCGGCCTATGGTGGGGTGTATATCTCAGCTTCTTTATTATGGCTTTGGATAATCGAAGGCCAATACCCTGACAAATGGGATATTCTGGGTGGGATTATTTGCCTTGTCGGCACTGCTGTCATTCTATTTGGCCCACGGGTAAATGCTTAATTTGAGGTTGATTTTGTCCCCTGGAAAGCGCGGGCAGGAAAGTATAAATTTCATTTTCAGGAAATTGTGTTTAATCCCACCAGTGGGTTTTATTCCCCGTAGCTTGCTACGGCTTTTAAATGATAATTCTTGTCGGATACCCCGTCCGCTTGCGGCGGGGTCGTTGATTGCTTCGCAACGGATTTCAAGGTGGTTGCCATCAGGGTCTTTAAAGTGAATAGATTCTCCATGGCCTAGCACGATCGGACCACAATCTATGGTCACTTTTTTATTTTTCAATTCCTGGATAATTAAGGGAAATTGCTCCCTGGAAGTATCAAAGGCCAAATGGGCATAACCTTGTTCGCTCAATCTGGAGACGGCTTCATCCATTTCGAGGTCAAGGGTTTCAAAAAGATGAACGCCTGTGTTCCCTGTAGCAAGCATCAAATGGCGGATTTCTTCGGAATATCGCTCTGCAACCTCAAATCCCAAGACCTCGGTATAAAATTTTTCAGCCCGGTCAAGGTCACGAACGTTTAAGGCAATATGGTGAACCCCGTGAAGTTTCACAATCTTCAGGAATTTTTATTTTTCTCCGGAGAGGTTTGGTTTTGAATTTTGTTAAATATAGCTAAAGCCTGGGCCACCATAGATCCTATATCGCCGGTTTTTTCAGGCAATAAAATTGTATTGGTTTCCTTGGCCAGCTTGGAAAATGCTTCAATATACTGCTCGGCCAATCTAAGCGCCACGGCTTTTTCCCCGCCGGATTTTTGAATGGAAGAAGCGACGAGCTCGATACCTTCAGCCGTTGCTTTGGCCACAGCCAGTATGGCCGCAGCTTCACCCTCGGCCCGATTGATCTGATCCGTCATTGCCGCTTCAGATTGTAAAACCACATCTCTTTTCCCACCTTCGGCAATATTGATTTGCGATTGGCGCTTGCCTTCAGAATCAAGAATTTCTGCCCGTTTCTGTCTTTCTGCCGCCACTTGCAGTTCCATCGCTCGCCGGACGTTATCGGGGGGTGTTATATCCTTAATCTCATAACGCAAACATTGGATACCCCATACAGTGGACGCTTCATTAATGGCCTGGACAATATTGGTGTTTAAGGATTCCCTTTCTTCGAAAGTTTTATCCAAGGTTATTTTGCCCAACTCAGATCGCATGGTGGTTTGCGCCAACTGCGTGACAGCATATCGAGGATCACGCACTCCGTAGGAAGCTTGTTTGGGATCGGTGATTTTCAAATACAAAATCCCGTCAATAATCAAGGTCACATTATCTTTGGTAATGGCCGATTGGCTGGGAATATCGATGACGTCTTCTTTTAAAGAATGACGGTAGGCTACTTTATCAACGAAAGGAATTATGAAATGGAGGCCGGCAGTTAAGGTTTGATTAAATCGACCCAAGCGCTGTACAACCCAGGCTTTCTGTTGAGGCACCAGCTTAATGCCATTCCAAGCCGTCAGGAAAACGATAAAAGCTATTACAAGTGCAAATTCTGTTGTTCCCATAAATCCCCCCCCAAGCTTTAGAGTTTGAAACGAATCTATCCGCCAGGTGATTTTGCCCGGATAATTAATATCCCCTTAGAAACTCCGGTGATGATCACTTCTGTCTCAGGGGCGATTATATCCAGCCCTTCGGCCAACGGATCAAACTGACATTTCATGATGGTTCCGGACCACTTTACCTTTCCTATCCTTCCTTTCTCGATAGATTGGCCAAAAACGACTGCCATACTACCAACCATATCATCGAATCCCGATTCTTTTCCTGCTATAAATTTTTTCAAGGGTTTCCATATAATTGCCGTCCAAAAACCTGTAGAGAGGAAAAATACAATAAATTGAGCAGACAGGCTATCTATCAAGCCGACAATAAGAACCGCGCCGACGCTAATAGCTCCCAAACCAGCGAAAAGAAAACCAATACCTGGAAATAAAATTATTTCAAGAATAATCAGGAGCGCGCCGGCAATCAACCAAATGGAGCTAGGATTTATGCCTGATAAAAAACCATCCATCGGATTGGGTATCCATATATTGATTGTTCATTCCCACCAGTGGGTTTCATACCCCGTGGCTACTAGCCGTAGGGGCAACTGGCAAAGATCGTTTGCCCGGATAATGTTTAATGGTAAAAAAAGTTGTTGCTATTCGGGTCCAGCGTCACGCTGGCCACGCCTTTTTTAATCCAACGATACACTATAGAACACTCCTTGAAAACAAATCTTAACAGGAAAATTCTACCCGGCTTGGGCTAAACTTTTTTTGCGTGTGATACAATTGAACTTATGTGGAAATGGGTGAATGACGGAGGGCTGTAGTCTCTCACTGGTTTTTCAGGGGTTGCGAGGTGGCTTTTTGCGTTGAGAAAGTGACTCAGTTTACCAGGCGTTTTGGGGCGGTTGGACTGTGTGTCCTTCTTATTTTAACTTCGGGCCAGGTCCACGCGGTCGAGTCGCGCAAAGTGGAGAAGATGATTGAAGCGACCCTGCCGGAGGAGGAGCAGAAGGCGGCGGCACGGGAAAAACAGAAGACCCTCGATGAAGGCAAGCGGCTCTACAACCGGTTTTGTTTCCATTGCCACGGCAGGAATGGACGCGGTGACGGTTTGGCCTCGCATTACCTGTTCCCGGCTCCCAGGGATTTGAGCCGCGGAATTTTCAAATTCCACTCCACTCAAAGTAACAGCCTGCCGGTGGACGAAGACCTGTCCCGCACCATCCGCCGGGGAGTGCCGGGAACTGTAATGCCCACTTGGGGAAAGGTGCTGGGGGAGGAGGAAATTCAATCCCTGGTTGTTTATATCAAGACGTTTTCCGAACGCTTTGAACAGGAGATCCCGGATTATCAAATCGAGGTGGACCTGGAACCCCCGTTCGATTCGATATCTATCCCCTTGGGCAAGGAATTATACCGCCAGCTCCGCTGTTCCCGGTGCCACGGGGATGAGGGGGAGCGCACGGGATCGCTGGGAAAAAATTCGAACGATATCTGGGGAAACACCTCGTTCGTTTTTGATCTGCGGCGGCCCGAGTTGTATAAAACCGGGGCGTCCAGCGATGACATGTACCGCATGCTGATGGCCGGGATCGGCGGCACGCCGATGAATTCTTACGATTACCTGAGCGCCGACGAGCGCTGGCACTTGATCCACTACCTGCAATCGCAGTTTTCCCGGCAAACTCCGTTATCTTCCCAAACGAATGATGTTCTGGTTTCCGTTCCGATACCCGGGCCGGTCGGTCTTACTCTTGAAGACAGCGTGTGGGAACATGCCCCGGCTTTACAGGTTCAATTGGACTCCGTCAAGGCCCGTGAACGGCCCATCCACTCCATGACCGTGCAGTCCGTGCATGACGGACAGCGCATCGCATTCCGCTTGCAATGGAAGGACCCGGTGCCCGATGGCGCATCGAACGTTTCCTCCTATTACCTGGACGGAGTGGCGATTCAGTTTGCCTTGCAACCAGGAAAGGCTTACGACGGACCGTTTTTTGGAATGGGAGAACGGGAAAAACCGGTGAACCTCTGGCATTGGAAAGCCGACTCCACCCAGAAGATCCACGGCCCTCCCGTGAACAAGGACCACGATTCACCCGTTCAGAAGGCGTTTACCCATTTGTCGTTAAATCCTTTCAACGAGTCGCCGGTGGAGGAACTCAACGCCTGGGGGTTCGGTTCCCTGGCGGTCCAATCAATGGAAAACCAACAGGTGTCCGGCAACGGATTCTGGAAGGATGGCATGTGGACGGTGGTGTTGGTCCGCGAGTTTATAACCCCATCGAAACAGGATGTCCAGTTTTCCGGACCGGACCCTGTTTTGTTGGCCTTCGCCGTGTGGGACGGAGCCAGCCGCGATAAAAACGCCAACAAGATGGTGAGTTTCTGGAAAACCCTGACCTTGAAGTGAGCGCCAACATGCACATGACACGTTGCGGATTAATTGGAGTTTGGGTTGCGTTTTGGATGTTCTCTCCGTGTGCGCAAGCCTTGGCGCAGGATGAGAATCGGGTGTTGATTCCCGCTGGGGAATTTTCCATGGGGACGGAGGCGGGGTCGGGAATCGAACGTCCGGTGCACACGGTTTGGGTGGACGCATTTTGGATCGACATGCATGAAGTGTCTAATCAGGCGTATAAAATATTTTTGCCCGATCATCAGCCCAGTGTTTTGTCGGGATGTCCGGCATGTCCCGTGACCCTGGTCAACTGGTTCCAGGCGGAGGCATTTTGTTCGCATCGAGGGGGACGCCTGCCCACGGAAGCGGAATGGGAAAAAGCCGCCCGTGGTCCGAAAGGGTTTGCCTACTCATACGCGGCGGTTCCGGACGCCCAAAAAGGCCGGTTTGGTTTTCCAATGCGAGCCGGAGCGGTGGCGGTGGAAACTTTGGCCGCCAATGAATTCGGGTTGCATCATATGAGTGGCAACGTGTGGGAATGGGTGGGAGATTGGTTCGCGCCGTATTCGAGGAAGTCCGGGAAAAATCCCAGGGGACCCGTCGAGGGTTGGCAAAAAGGGGTGCGTGGAGGAAGCTGGTACAATCCCCCCTTTTATTCCCACGTCGGCATGCGATTTCAATTGGTGCCGGCGGTGAAACTCAACTCTCTGGGGTTCCGTTGCGCCTACGATGTGGAGAGGAAAACCCCATGAAACGGCAAAAATCATTCGCCATCAAAATTCCCGAGCGGTGGGAGATAAAAGAAACGGAAGTCACCCCCGAACAGGCATACCGGGATCGGCGGGAATTTTTGAAACGCATGGGGATCGTCACTCTGGGTGCGGCGGCGTGGACGGCGTTTCCAAATCTGTTGGGAGTTGCCCAGGCTTTGGCGCAAACCGCGGATTCCTCCCCACCCAAAAAAATAATTCCGCAAGGGCAAGGTGTGGATAAGACTCCCGCCGCCCATTCCGTCACTCCTGAGTCGTTGGTAAGCCGTTACAACAATTTTTACGAGTTCGGGGTACAAAAAGATAGCATCTGGCGTTTGGCGTCAGCGATGGAAACGAAGGATTGGACCTTATCCGTGGACGGGTTGGTGGATAAGCCTCAGGTTCTGGACGTGGAGAAACTGATTCGGAAAATGACTCTGGAGGACCGCATATACCGGTTGCGGTGCGTGGAAACCTGGTCCGCGATCATCCCCTGGAGAGGATTTCCTTTTCGCGATTTGATCCGTCTGTTGTCGCCAAAATCCAGCGCCCGCTACGTCAAGCTGAAGACCTTTCTCGATCCCAACATCGCCCCAGGTCAGAAAAACCGGTTTTGGGAACCCTGGCCCTACACCGAAGGATTGACCCTGGAGGAGGCGATGCACCCATTGACTTTTGCTGTCGTCGGCATGTACGGGCACCCTCTCCCGCCGCAGAACGGGGCTCCCATCCGCTTG
>JADFGI010000190.1 GCA_022567815.1 Nitrospinota bacterium | reverse complement strand
TTTGGAATTTTTATACTAGTTCTTCTCCCGCTCCTCCACCGATGACTATTTTGCCTTCCTCTTCCACCTGTTTACATATCGCAACGATCTTCTGCTGGGTCTTTTCTACGTCGCTGATTTTCGTGGGCCCCATTGATTCCAGATCTTCTTTTACCATTACGGCCGCCCGTTCGGACATATTGCTCATCCATTTTTCCTTGAGCGAGTCGCTTGCGGTTTTGAGAGAAATGAGCAAATCTTCCTGGTTGACTTCTTTCAGGATTAACTGGATGCCCTGGTCGTCAATGGATGTAATATCCTCGTAGGTGAATCTCAGGTTGCGAATTTCATTCGCCATGTCCGGGTCCACTTCATCCATAGCGGTCAGGATCGAGGTTTCCGTGGCCCGGTCCAAGGCCCCCATGATGTGGGCGGCGGTTTCAACGCCCCCCAGCTTGCTTCCGGAAACGGCTCCTGAAGCTCTGAATTCAATTTGCAGTGCCTCGTCGAGTTCGCGAAGGATGGAAGGGGAAACCCGCCCGAGCGTGGCCAGGCGGTGAACGATTTCCATGCGATGTTCTTCCGGCATTTCACGGATGGTAGCGCTTGCTAATGATGAGTCTAAATGGGCCATTACGATGGCCGCCGTCTGGGGATGTTCGTTGACCAGGAAGGAGGCGATGGTCCCGGGTTCCAGCATGCGAACCGTTTCAAGGCCGCCTCCCATTTCCTCGCCGGGAGTGGTGATGTTGTTCAGGATTTCCGTGGCTTTTGCCGGGTCGAGAGCTTTCATCAAGGCCGCTTTTAAAAAATCCATCCCGCCGACGCCTATTCCTCCCGTACCGGCGTCCACCTGGTCATAAAATAGTTTGGTTACGGAATCCATTGAGGGCGTGTCCACATCTCCCATGGCCGCCATATAGTTGCCGAGAACTTGGATTTCCCGCTCATCCATATTTTCAAGGATCTTTATGGCTTGCTCTTCTCCCAGGGACACCATGAGAATGGCCGCTTTTTCGGGACCCGTGTATTTTTTTGCCATCAGAATGCCTGGAATAAATTATGAGGGAGGACTTTTATCTTTTAGCCACTTACGAATGATGCCCGCTGTGAATTTGGGATCATTATCGGCAAATTCAGTAACCGCCTTCCGGATTTGGGTCGCCTCACTGTCGATTGCCGCTCCCAGGCTTTTTTTCTCTTCCTGGATGGCGTCCATCTCTGTTGTGGTTAACTGGCCCTGGGCTTCGGGAACCACTTCCAGGGATGTTGTCATCCAGTTTATTAGGGGACGAATGACCCGCGTGAAAAACAGGAGGATGAAAAGAGCGCCTAATATATATTTGGCGGCTTTGAAGGCCAGGTCCATGGTCTCGGATTTTGACAGTCGATCCCGTTCCTCCTGTTCAAAGGTCCGGTCGAACTGAATATTTTCCAACTGGACCTGGTCTCCGCGTTTTTCATCGTAGCCAATAGCGGATTTGATAATGGGCAGGTATTTGGCCATTTCTTCTTCGGTCCGGGGCTGGTAAGCAGGGGGATCTCCGGAGACGGTTCCGTCAATGAGCACGGCAACGGATATTTTTTTCACCGTGCCTATGGGCTTGGAAATCTGTCGCACAATTTTATTGATTTCGTAATTAAAGGTTTGGTTTTCCTTTTCGCGTTTAGCCGGTTGGTTTCCCGCCGTTGCCTGGCCCGTTCCGCCGGGGACGAGACCCTGGGCTCCCGGAACGCCGCCCGGAGGCAAAGCCCCCACGGTCGATTCCGAAATGAGCTGTTCGCTACGGACCACTTGGGAATCCGGGTCGAAAATTTCCTCCGTTCTATTCACCACTTCAAAGTCGAGATCGGCGCTCACGCGGGCAATGACGGTTCCTGCACCCAAAGCGTTTTCCAGCATTCTGACGATATTGCCCTGAAGTTCTTTTTCAACCATCAGCTTGTGCTGATAGTTTGTGGACGTGCGCATGGCGCTACTGGAACTGGCTTTATCTCCAGAAAGAAGATTTCCTTTCAGGTCCAACACCACAACTGCTTGCGCATCGATCCCCTCCACGCTGGCGGCAATAAGGTGAACAATGCCCTGGATTTGCTCTCCGGTGAGGGTTTTTCCGGGTTTGATTTTAATGGTGACCGAAGCCTTGCCTCGGGGTTTTTCTTTCAGGAACAATGTGTCCTTGGGGATGACCAGATGAACCCGGGCTTGAACTACAGCATCCAGGGATTTAATGGTCCTGCTCAATTCTCCCTGCAGGGCTCGTTGATAGTTGAGTTTCTGAATGAATTCCGTCATTCCCAGGGAGCTGTCATCAAAGATTTCCATTCCGACCTCTCCGCCTTCCGGCAAGCCTTCGCTGGCCAACTTGAGGCGGGTTTCATAGAGGGCATTGGCCGGGATGCGAATGGTTTGGCCACCATGGGAAAGCTCGTAAGGAATTTTATCGGATTTCAGGACATCGACGATTTTAGCCGCGTCTGTAGGGGTCAGCTTGCCATAAAGGAGCTGGTAATCGGGAGCTTTGAGCCATAACGACATGGTGAACAGGGAGGCGATGCCGCCAGCCACCAGAACCAGTATTGCTAATTTTTGCCCCTGCGGAAGCGCCAGGAAGCGTTCGGTAAGTTGTTTGAGAAATGTGATAAATTTTTCCATGAATTATTTCAATACGCCCGCTACGCCCCGTTACACGGGGAAGAAGCTTGGGCCTGACGCTACGCGAGGCCCCAAATATACAAGGGGTATGTGGTATTTTACCTTAGCTTCATGCCCCGAAGGGGTACGCCAAGCCCACCAGCCACCAAGAACCCTAAAACCCATTATCCGGCGTGAGCAATTTCCCCCTCGCGGGAGCGAGCGTCACGCTGGTTACCTGCCCAGTTCTATGGCACGAAGTGCCATGGATTTGGCGGCGTTAATGGCGGTGACATTTGCCTCAAAAGACCGGGTGGTGGTGATCATGTCCACGATTTCGCCAATGACGTTGATATTGGGCATGGCGACATAACCTTCTTCGTTGGCGTCTGGATGGTTCGGATTGAAAATGGTCCTGGGTTCTGATTGGTCACGAATCACCTGGGTGACCAGAACCTGATTCAGCGTATCTCCCAATTCATTTTTTAATACCGAGGCAAATTCGTTTTCCAATGGCAAAGCGCTGACCACGATGCTCTTTTTACGATACGGTCCACCTTCCGGGGTCCGGGTGGTTTCCATATTAGCCAGGTTGCTGGAAATGACTTCCATACGTTGGCGCTGAACGCTCAACCCGGAAGAGCTGATCTGCATTGCCGTCAAAAAATCCATAGCTTTTACCTTCCTAAAAGTTAATGAAGTGAAAAAATCAACGAGTTACGGTTCTTCTGCATCGGGCGCATTAAATGATGAGCAATTTTCATACCAAGAGGCTATTTAACCTGATTAGATTTGAAGATTTGAAGTTCCATATAACATCAATAATTTCAATGAGTTGACATAGTCTTGGGATGTTGGGGCTAATTGATTCTGCTGGGGTTTTCCGGGCATGGGAAAAAACTGTCAGGGATTTGACGAAGTGGGAAAATTTGAACTATTCCTGGTTTTTTCAGCCGCTGCTCTGGTACTCGGTCAATTTGTTGCGCAGGGTACGGATACTGATTCCGAGCGATTCGGCGGCGCGGGTTTTATTGCCATTTTGCTCCTCAAGGGTTTGCAGGATCAATTCTTTCTCCATTTGATGAATGGTTCCTCGGAAATTGGAGAGGGGTTTGGATGAGCCATCGCCATCCATTTCGGCATCGTCTTCAAAAAACAGATGCGCGGGCAGTAATGTGTCTTCTGTGCATAAGATGGCGGCGCGTTCCATTATGTTTGCCAACTCACGGATGTTTCCCGGCCAGTTGTATTTTTTCAAAAGGGATACGGTGGATTCATCTATCGACATGACGGGTTTATTATTTTCCCTGCGATGCTTTTGCAGAAAGTGTTCTGCCAGGAGCGGGATGTCTTCTTTTCGTTCTCTCAGGGGACTTATCTTGAGAGGAATCACGTTCAACCGGTAGTACAAGTCTTCGCGAAATAGATTTTCCCGGATGCGTTTTTTGATGTCGCGGTTGGAGGTGGCGATCACCCGGACATCGACGGGAATGGATTCTCTCCCCCCGACTTTATCGATTTCGTGCTCCTGCAATACGCGAAGCAGTTTGGCCTGAAGAGGCAGGGACATTTCGGTCACTTCATCGAGCAACAGGGTTCCCTTGTGGGCGAGTTCAAATTTTCCTTCCTTGCGATAGTCGGCTCCGGTGAAAGCGCCTTTTTCATGCCCGAAAAGTTCGCTCTCCACGAGTGTCGGAGGGAGAGCGGCGGCGTTGAAGGCGACAAAGGGGCCGTCTTTGCGGCGGCTGGCGGCATGGACGACTCTGGCGAGAACTTCCTTGCCGGTGCCGCTTTCGCCCTGCAGCAGAACGGATGCGTCGCTGGGCGCGACGCGGCCGGCGAGGTTGAGCGCTTCTTCCATCGACCGGCTGCGGGCGATGACGCCGTCCATGGAGAATTTTTCACCGAGGTCGCGACGCAAACGGGCATTTTCGGACACGAGCGCCTGGTGCGCGCAGGCGCGCTCCAGTACCATTACCAACTCCTCAATGTTCACCGGCTTGGTCAGGTAATCGAAGGCGCCGGCTTTCATGACGCTGACGGCCCGGTCAATGCTGCCGTACGCGGTGATGACAATGACCGCAATTTCGGGATTGATACGCTTGACTTCCTGTAGCACGTGCAATCCGTCGTGGTCGGGGAGTTTGAAGTCGGTAATCACGACATCAACGCGCTCGCCCGCGACATGGGCCAGTCCGTCTTCGGCGGTCGCGGCCGTACGCACCTGGCTGCATTCGCCGCGCAAGGCTTCCGCCAGCGTTTCCCGCTGCAACGCTTCATCCTCAATGATCAGTATATTTTCCGCCTTCATATCACCTCCGCGACGCGCTGACAGGGAAAACGCAGAGTACAGGTTGTCCCCTGCCCCGGCGTACTGTCCACCGTGATGGTCCCGCCATGCTGCGAGACGATTTGATGAACCAGGGCCAGTCCGATGCCGGTCCCGTCCTTCTTCTTCGTATAATAGATATCGAAAATTCTGCTGCGGGTTTCCGCGTCCATGCCTTCGCCGTTATCCGTGACGATAATCGTGTAGTCGTCATCGCCGGCCCGGCCGGTGACCGTGATTTCACCGTCTTCGTGGATCGCTTCCCAGGCATTTTTTACCAGGTTAATGACAACCTGCTTTATTTTTGATGCGTCGGCTTCGGTGGCCTGGTGCGGGTCCGCGGTGACGCGCCAGCGGATATTGGCGCCTGTGAACGTTTCCCGGTACAGGTTTTCAATATCCCGCAACAGGCCGGGGAAATCAATCGGCTGCAGATCCAATTTCGGAGGCCGGGCGAACCGGATGAACTGCTCGACAATGTCATTGATGCGGGCGATCTCACGGGTCACGGATGTAAAATAGTCGCGGTATTTCGGTTCTGCTTCCTGCGGGGAATACCGTCTGTCCAGCAATTGGGCGATGATCCCGATGGCATTCAGCGGATTGCGGATTTCGTGGGCGACCGTGGAGGCCAGAGTCCCCATAGCGGCGAGTTTTTCCTGGTGGCGGACCTGCCCTTCGAGCCGCACTTGCGCGGTCACATCATCGACGATGACGATACAGGCGTCTTCACGCTCCTCACCATTGTGTCCGGTGTCGCCCAGAAAGGATGTTTGGATCGCCCAGGTTTCGGCACTCCCGTCCTGCGCGAACCGACGCGCTGGCGTGATGCCTCCCCGTTGTTTTACCGTGTCGGCAACCAGCCGGGCGATATCCGGACTGAGATCGCGGACGGGTTGTCCGATGGACTGATCGGCGGTAGTGCGGAGGAGCCGTGCCGCCTCACGGTTACAGACCTCAATCATTCCGTCGGGCGTTACGGCCAGCACCCCACTCCCAAGATTTTCCAGAATGGTATTCGTGTACCGCCGTAACCGGAGAAACCCTTTGCGCAGGATCTGGCGATGTTGATGTCCCACAATAAAATTCAGGAGCGCCACACCCAGAATCAAGGTTAAGACACCCGTAACAGCCAACTGGCGGAGGGACTGCGCATTCATGGCGTCGAAGCGATCCAGGGACAGCCCAAGCCGCAGCAGCGCTGCCGCTTCCCCATTCACCAGAAAGGGCGCGGCGGCCTCCAGGACCCGTCCACCGGGCGCCTCCAGGGTCCGGGTGCGGATGTCGGCGGCGCCCAGCAACGTCTCGAGAAACGGGTCATCGCCGAAGGAGGAGAGCGTGTATTCTCCCATGGATCCGGCAATAATGGCTTCCG
>JADFGI010000189.1 GCA_022567815.1 Nitrospinota bacterium | reverse complement strand
TTTGGACATTAGTTTTCACGAGTACCAAGGCATAGAGGTGAATTGAAATTAAGGGCACCTCTAAAAATTACATTTGGCCATGAGCGGCCCTTATGAAATAAGGGCCCGCGAGTTGCCTGAAGAAAAATTATCGAATTATTAGAGGTCTCCTTAATATTCGTTTGGAAAAATTTCAATTTTTCTGACAGGGTTTTTCCTTGGACCCCTGGGTAGGTTTCTATGACTGATAAAATTAAAGTTCACTGCCTTTCCATAGTTTTAGTCCTGCTTTTCTTTTTTCCGTATCCGGGTTTTGCGTTGGAAACAGTTCCCCTCGACATAACCGATCATTCAGGAAATTCAATCGGCCTTTATAATGAGAGCCATGCCTTGATAATTGGTGTGGCCGATTATACTCATGGGTGGCCCGATTTGCCGGGTGTGGAGAAAGACATTGTAAAAATTCAACAGGCTCTGGTCGAAAATGGATTTAATGAGGTTGTTGCCAGAAACACAGACCGGTCGCAATTGGTGAAGGCATTTGAAGATTTTATCAACCAATATGGGATGGACCCTGGCAACCGCCTGATTTTTTATTTTGCCGGCCATGGGCATACTCTGGAAGCGGCTTATGGCGGAGAGATTGGTTACATCGTTCCCGCGGATGCGCCGAACCCTAATATCGACCGAAGGGGCTTCATGGCAAAGGCGATCAATATGCAGTTGATCGAGGTTTTTGCCAAGCGAATACAATCCAAGCATGCGTTGTTTCTCTTCGACAGTTGTTTCTCCGGGTCCATTTTTTCGCTGACCAGGGCTATTCCTGAAAATATAAGTTATAAAACTTTGCGTCCGGTCAGGCAATTTATTACCGCCGGAAGCGCCAATGAAACCGTGCCGGATGAAAGTATTTTCAGTGCCCAATTTGTTGAAGCCTTGAAGGGGGCGGGCGACTCGGATAATGATGGATATTTGACAGGTGTCGAATTGGGCGAATTCCTGCAAAAACAGGTTGTCAATTATTCCAGAGGGGCGCAACACCCGCAATATGGAAAAATTCGTGATCCGCATCTGGATAAAGGGGATTTTGTTTTTGTCCTTGCCCGCAAAGACCGGCCAAACATGGGATTCAGACCCCCTCCAGCGGAAGAATCCAGCTTAAAACGAAGACTCCGGGAAGCGAAGCAACGCAACACTTCCATTGAGACTGAGTTTGCGCTGTTGAATGAAATGGACGCTATGGATATCAGCTTGTTTCCTCAATCCGAAAAATTACAGGCCTGGAATGAGTTTCTGGAAAAATTCTCCTCGGGAAATCCCAGGGAACGGCAAGCGCGGGAAAGAATTAAATCCATAGAAATGGACAGGGATTTCAAAGCCCTTGAAGAGTCTCGAAGGATGCCGGACCTTTCCCAAAATCAAAAAACCGAGTTGATGAAAGATTTTGTGGAAGTGTATGAGGATCGAAAAGACGACCCCAGAATCATTGCAATGAAAAGAAATTTGAATGCTCCGAAAAAGAAGGCAAAAAGTGCTAGCCCAAAGCCTAGTCCCTTAACAAAAAAAGAAGATCAAAAGCCAAAGCCGAGGGAAAATATAAAGGTAGCCGCTCTTCCAAAACAAAAACCGAAAGCCGATTTGGGCATCGACGCGAATTATAAGGGGATGGCCAGGATTTCGGCAGGCGAGTTTCAAATGGGGGCGACTGACGGGGAGGCCGATGAACAACCCGTCCATACGGTTTACCTCGATGCTTTTTATATGGACAAGCATGAGGTCGCGCAAAAGGATTTTGAGCAGACAATGGCAATGAATCCTGCCGAATTTAAAGGCGGCGATAAGCCTGTGGATAACATCACCTGGGACCAGGCCAGGCAATATTGTCAAAAGGTGGGCAAGAGGCTTCCCACGGAAGCGGAATGGGAGAAAGCCGCCCGCGCGGGAAGCTCTGAAAAATATTTTTGGGGGAATTCTCCAGGCAAGGACTATGGGTGGTGGAATGTGGAAGGCTCGGGATATGGCTCACATCCCGTAGGCGAAAAACGGCCCAATAAATTTGGGCTTTTCGATATGTCCGGAAATTTATGGGAGTGGGTGGACGACTGGTTTCAACAGGATTATTACAAAATGAGTCCGAAGAAAAATCCCAAAGGACCCTCTGCCGGAAAGTTTAAAGTTTTAAGGGGCGGGAACTGGGAAGAGTCCGCCGATTATGTCCGGTCTGCCAACCGCATGAAGAGTTCGCCTGAGTATCAATACAACGGATTTGGATTCCGATGTGCGGTGAGCGTTGCCGGTTCTTCAAACGCTAATTAATATTCGGAAGCGGCCCTTCCCACCATTTTCCCCATTTGATAGAGCTGATGCGGGTTCTGAAACGGGGAGCCGGGACGTAAAAAACCTCAAAACTTCCATACATACCTTCGGCGGGAACCGAATGCCACTTTCTTTCAGGGTAAGCTTGCAGTTCTTCTACCCAGATGCCTTTAGAATCTTTTTTGCGAATAATTAAAAATCCTCTTTCCTTTTTAAAATAGAAACTGCCGAATAAAGTCACTATCTTACCGGCAGGTCCGTCCAGAACAATGCTGTATTCGCCCTCACAAAAGTATTCAGCAAGAGACCGCCGTAAATCATCGGCGTCATTGTTTTCTTTAAGAGTCAACCTTCCGCCACAGTCCTCCATGATGGAGCCGTGACCGCCGAGGTCCGGTCCCTTGATGAGCGTCAATTTTGCCATTTCCCCTGCCTCGGCAAAGGAAATTGCCTGCAAAAGAAAAAATGCAAGTAGAAATAGAAAACGAAAGTTCATGGGCAATCCAAAAATTGATCTGAATGCAGTGATAGCTACATAATATGGATTATCAGATTTCTTGAAATCTTTTGCAATTAAGGAATTATCTGTTCTTTCCATCAAACCGATCCACTTCGATCAAGCGTTCGATATTGAATCGCCTCTGCCACATGGCTGGATTGAATGCTTTCTTCTCCGGCAAGGTCGGCGATGGTGCGGGAGACTTTTAGAATTCGGTCGTGGGCTCTCGCGCTCAATCCCATTTTGTCAATGGCCAGTCCCATTATCTTTTTGGATGATTCGTCCAGACGGCAGTGTTTTTTCAATTGATGGGTGTTCATCCCGGCATTGAAAAAATTTCCAGCCTTATTGAAACGGTGTAATTGGCCCTTTTGGGCCTGTTCGACCCGCGCCCGTATCAACGCGGAAGGTTCTCCTCCGGCTTCCGACGAAAGGTCTTTATATTCCAGGGAAGGCACTTCGATGTGGATGTCGATTCGGTCGAGAAGCGGACCGGATATTTTGGAGATATAATTTTTGATCTGCATTATGGAACAGGTGCATTCTCGTTTAGGGTCCGACCGGTAACCGCAGGGGCAAGGATTCATGGCGGCCACCAGGATAAAATTGGCGGGGAAGTTGAGAGACCCGGAAGCCCTGGCTATCGAGACCACGCCATCTTCAAGCGGTTGGCGTAAAACTTCCAAAACGTTGCGTTTGAATTCGGGAAGTTCATCGAGGAATAAAACGCCGTTGTGGGCTAGTGAGACTTCCCCCGGCGTGGGGAATCGACCGCCGCCGATCAGTCCCGCGTCTGAAATGGTATGGTGCGGAGAGCGGAAGGGCCGTTGCGCCAGGAGACCGGAACCGTTTTTGATCTGACCCAGCACGCTGTGGATCTTGGTGGTTTCGATGGCTTCCTCCACCGCTAATGGGGGGAGAATGGTGGGAATTCTTTTGGCCAGCATGGATTTGCCGCTTCCCGGCGGTCCGATCAGCAAAATGTTGTGGCCTCCTGACGCGGCAATTTCCAACGCCCGTTTCACATGATGTTGGGCCTTGACGTCGCTAAAGTCCACCTCATAGCGTGAATAATCTCTGAACTCTTCTGTCGATTGGTTTGACGGGACGGGGTCGATTTCCAGTTCGCCGTTGAGGAACGCCAACGCCTGCGGGAGATTTTCGACCGGATAAACGTTCACCCCATCGACGACTGCGGCTTCCGCCGCGTTTTTCAGGGGAAGGATGATGCCTTCCATCTTTTGATCCCTTGCCATTGCCGCGAGGGACAAGACGCCGCGCACCGGTTTGACCCTGCCGTCAAGGGAGAGTTCGCCTAAAATAACGAACTTGTCTAAGATGGCGCGTTTGATTAATCCGTTGGCCGCGAGAATGCCGAGGGCGATGGGCAGGTCGAAGGCCGAGCCTTCTTTGCGAATATCCGCTGGAGCCAGGTTGACGGTTATTTTGCGTAGAGGCAGGTCCAGCCCGGTATTCTTGATGGCGGCGGTGACCCGGTCACCGCTTTCCTTGACCGCCGCATCGGGAAGCCCCACGATGGACATGGCTGGAAGGCCGGCGGCCAAGTTGACCTCCACTTCTACCAAATACCCGTCAATTCCCGTTAACGCGCCGCTGTGAACCCGTGAAACCATGCGATAATTTCCGGTGAGTTGAAACTTCGGAGCAACCGTACAACACCCTGAAAGCCGGGTCAAGCATGCAAAAAGCCCGGTGTTTATATTAAGCGGTTCCCTGATGGACGATTTGTTGAAGTTCCGACTCCCTCCTGGATTACTTTGGGCCTGATGACCAATATTGATGGGGAAATTTTTGGTTGAGAATGTTTTTTCTAGAAAAAAACTAATATGAGATTGAAAAATTTGATGTTGGCTTGAGACCGGAAATAGACATTATTTTAGCATTAAAGGATGAATCTACTTAGGTCGATAATAAGATGACAGGGTATCTTTATATTTTATCGTTTTGGAAGCCTCGGAGCGTTTGTTTGAAACCTTTGAGGTTTAGCAGGTTGCTGAAAAACCATTTTTGCTACCTGTAGCTGTCATGCTGAGCCTGTGATATTCGACCATTGCCTTCATGCCCCGAAGGGGTATGTCGAAGTATGACCTTGATAATAAGGGCTGTTTTCACACTTCGACAAGCTCAGTGTGACAATAATGGAAACCCTGGTGTTTGAGACTTTTTCAGCAAACTGTTAGGAAAGGGTAAACAATTTGTCCGGCAAATCTCCAAAACATTTATTGATTATTGGCGGTGGATTGTTTCAGGTTCCGGCGATCAAAACCGCGAAGTCCATGGGATTAAAAGTGGCGGTCACAGATTATAATCCGGATGCCGATGGCATGCGGCTCGCCGATTTTCCTATTGTGGTCAGCACCCGCAACATCAATTTGACCGTCAACACCGCCAAACAATTTCACCAGACCTGTCCGCTTGATGGCGTGATGACCGTCGGTACGGACGCATCGCAAACCGTCGCCGCGGTTGCCAACGCCTTGAATCTTCCCGGCATCCCTTTTGAAGTGGCGGAACGGGCGACGGACAAAATCAAAATGCGGCAATGTTTGCGCGAACATAAAGTCCCGATTCCTGATTTTCGACCCATCTGGTCGCTGGAGGAAGCTGAGGCCGCACTAAAAGAGATGCCGCTTCCCCTGGTCATCAAGCCTTGTGACAATATGGGCGCACGTGGCGTTAAAAAGATTCTCCAGCCGGATGATTTGATCCCGGCTTTTCAGGAAGCAAAAGAGGCGTCCATCAGTGGCAAATTGATTCTGGAAGAATTCATGCAGGGTCCGGAGTTGAGCCTGGATGCCCTGGTGTTTGATGGCCGAATTGAGATTACCGGATTTGCCGACCGTCATATTGAGCGGGAGCCGTATTTCGTTGAGGTGGGGCATACTCTGCCGTCCAACCTGCCGCCAGCCCGGCAGGCAGAGGTGATGGCTGTTTTTCGTCAAGCCATCCGGGCGTTGGGCATTAATCTTGGCGCCGCCAAGGGGGATATTAAATTAACCGCCGAGGGTCCGAAAATTGTGGAAATCGCCGCCCGGCTGAGTGGCGGGTGGATGTCCGCTTACACTTATCCGTTATCTTCCGGGGTCAATCTTATGAAGGCGGCGATTCAGGTCGCCCTGGGGGAAACGCCAACGGATTTACAACCTAAAACCTCACTGGTATCCGCTGAGCGTGCGTTGATTCCCCCTCCGGGCAGGATACTTTCCATTATGGGAGTGGAGGAAGCCCGCAAGATTAAGGGTGTGAAAGAAATCATCCTGATGAAAGAAGCCGGTGACCAGGCGGAGGAAGTCACCAGCAATCTGGGCAAAACCGGGTACGTTATCACCGTTGGCAAAACCCGTGAAGAGGCCATCCGCATCAACGATTTGGCCCGCAAAACCATCCGGATAGAGGTGGGCGAGTCCAATACATTGACCTGGGACATCATTCGCAACAACGCACGCAGAAAATTTTATGTCGCCTGCAAAGCCTGTGTGGTTTGCGATGGAGTGGAGTGCCGGGGCAAAGTCCCC
>JADFGI010000188.1 GCA_022567815.1 Nitrospinota bacterium | reverse complement strand
GAAGAGGATATAACAGGAGCATGTAGGCAATGGAAAGGATATCACAAGCGTCAGCACCTCTTTTCCTCCCGCGTAGCGGGCTTGTATGTTTTCAGGGCCTCGCGTAGCGTCAGGCCCAACCTTCCTCCCCACGTAGTGGGGCGTTGCGGGGCGGGAATTAAAACCCACTGGTGGGATTAAAAGAATTCAATGAGTCATCTACTCCCCTATTTCCTTTCTTATCTCGGAGGATTATTAGCCGCGCTTCCCCCGGCGGCGCATTTTCTCTTGCCGTACCTTCTTCCCGCTTTGGTGGCTGGCTCAGGGTGGATGATGGTTGTTAGAAGAAAAAAACAGCTACTCTGGAACTGGCTCTTCCTGGCTATTCTCCTGCTGGGGGGATATTTTTCGCCAGCTTTATCAGATTATTCCCAGCCTTCCAACCACATCACCAACCACATTGATGAATCCCAACGCACCACCCTGATCGGAAAATTGATCGAGCCTCCCGAAGAGCTTGAGGGTAAGATTCGATTCGAAGTAGAAGTCGTGGAGCTTCAGAAAAAAGGACATCAGGAAAAAGTCACGGGACGGGTGCGATTAACGCATTACCATCCGGAGCTTATCGAAAATTCATTTCATGCGGGGGACCTCATCCGGTTCAGCCAGGTCCGCTTGAAACATCCACGGAATTTTAAAAATCCCGGCGCCTTTGACTATCGAGGCTATTTGAAGATCCGAGGAATCTCCGCTACCGGCTCGCTTTCAAAAAATAGTTCAATAGAAAAATTAGGGTCCCTGCCCTTGCCTTTTTTTAAGTCCCTGCAAACCAGCCTGCGCGGTGGTTTATTAAAAACATTGGAGGCCGAATTTCCCGGCGAGCAAGGGGCTCTGCTAAAGGCAATGCTCCTGGGACAAAAAAATCACCTGTCCGCCGAAATCAGGGAATCGTATATTGCCACCGGGCTCAGCCACCTGATGGCGGTTTCGGGACTGCATGTGGGATTCGTCGCCTGGTCCGCTTTTATTATTTTCTGGCCGCTGGCGTTTTACGGTCTTTTAAAATATCGTCCCGAATGGGCTCAATCGGGAGCCGCCCGCAAGACCGCCGCGTTTCTTTGTTTCTTTCCCGTCTTGTTTTACCTGCTTTTGGTTGGACCCAAAATAAGCGCCCTGCGCGCCGGGTTCATGGTATTGGCTTTCCTGTTCGCCATTTTGGTCAATCGGGAACGGGATTTATTCAACACACTTCTCATAGCCGCGTTTTTGATTCTGCTGTGGAATCCGGGAGCGGCTCTGGATGTCAGCTTTCAATTGTCCTTTGCGGCCATGGTTGGCATCCTTTTCGTAATCAGGCATTTCGCCCGGCACCCAGACGACCCCATCGACCGCATGGGACAACAACCCTGGCAGAGACGGCTCCTTTTGAGCCCGCCGTTTGAGGAATGGAAGGAACTCCCTCCCCAGCAAAAATGTTTTCACTCTCTGAAAAAATACTTTGCCGCCTCGGCATTGATTTCCCTGGCGGTTTATTTGAGCACCCTGCCCTTCCTTATTTTTCACTTCAACCGGGTGAGCCTGATTGGGCTGTTCCTCAACCTGCTCATGGTTCCCCTTGCTTCGATTCTCATCCCTCTGGCCTTGTTCTCTCTCTGTCTGGGGGCGGTTCTTCCTGCGCTGGCGTGGGTCTTGTCCTTTCCTTTACATTTTTTGCTTGAATGTTTTCTGGCCATTCCACAATTTTTTGCATCCTTTCCCTACGCATCCGTTTACGTTCCCTCACCGCCTCGGTGGTGGATTCTTTTATACGTTTTCGTTCTTGTGGGAGGAACCTGGCTGGCACTCCAAAAACCCGCCACCGCAAAAGAGACCGCTCCAAAATTCCGGCCTGTGGCTTTGATGAAGGCAAGTCTGGTATTCGCCTTATTAGGCGTTATCGCGTTGTTGGCCTGGCCCCGGTTTCCCGAACGGCCCTCGGAGTTATTACAGGTTTCCATTCTGGATGTCGGCCAGGGAGAATCAATCTTCATCGAATTTCCCAACCGGGAAACCATGATCCTTGATGGCGGCGGATTTTATAAAAATTCCCTGGATATCGGAAAAATGGTGGTCGCTCCTTTTTTGTGGAGCCGGGGAATCGGGCATATCGATTATCTGGCGGCGACTCATTCCGATCAGGATCACATCAGCGGCCTGGAATCCCTGGTAGATCTTTTTTCCATCGGCCATTTCCTCGATGGATTTTCCGGCCTGAACGATTCCCGCATCGACAAGCTAAGACAAAAAGTCCTGTCCAGGCAGGCGGTTTTGGTTCCGCTTCAACCGGGAATTCCACTGAGCATCGGCGAGGTCCGGTTGATCCCACTTCACCCCGGCCCCCAATTCATCCTGCAAACCATCGCCAATAGAAAAAGCAAGGTGGGAAACGAGCTGTCCCTGGTCCTGCGTTTGGAGTACCGGGAGTTCAGCATGTTGCTCACCGGGGACATAGGTAAATCTACCGAGGAATACCTGATCCAGCACGCCGCTCCCCTGCAAGCGGATTTTTTGAAAAGCCCGCATCACGGGAGCCGCTTTTCCAATTCATCTTCATTTATACGCGCTGTCCAGCCGCAAGCGGTTATTTTCTCCAGCGGCTACCTGAACTGGATGCGCCACCCTCATCCTGAAGTGGTTGAGCGGTATAAATCCGCCGGAACAAAAATTTGGAGAACCGATCTCAACGGCTCCATCCACATCACTACGGATGGAATCCGTCACCGGATCAGAAGTTTTTCCGCTCCTTAGGCGGAGAGGAAAAGTGGGGCTGACGGTTGCTTTACCCCTAGGGGGCATGAAGGCAAAGGTCGAATATCACACGCTCACGAGCCCCTGAAAAAACGTTACACGGCGTGAGCAATTTCCCCCATCGCGGGGCGAGCGCCCTCCGCGGAGGAGGCGGTGATTATTTTGGTACCACGTTTGTGGCCTGCGGACCTTTTGGGCCGTCACTTTTTTCAAACTCAACATCCTGACCCTCTTTTAATGTTTTGAACCCTTCCCCCTGAATCGCTGAAAAATGGACAAAAACGTCTTCTCCATCTTCAGACTCAATAAACCCATAGCCCTTTTTATCGCTGAACCACTTGACTTTTCCTCCCGCCATAACGCACACCCTCCCCCTCTAAATAACAAAGAACGGTCTATAGGATAAAACTTATGTCATGTCAGATATCATGATAATTGATCGACTGTCAAGAATTTCATTCGGACAGCCGAATTCCACCTTTAAATAACAACAATTTATAAGAAATGGGTGCATAGGCTCATCCTTCTCTGTAAAAATCCAATTAATTTGTTTTGTGGAAAGCCCCTGCTCTATACTACAAAAACAAATTCGATAAAAAATTAGACCGTCATGACAGATTCAGTTCTCCGTGTAGAAAATTTAAAAGTGTCTTTTTCCGGCAAGGATGGGAAGTTAACCGCTGTCAACGGAATCAGTTACCGCCTGATGGCCGGAGAAATTTTGGCTATGGTTGGGGAATCCGGTTGCGGTAAAACCGTCGGCGCTCTTTCCCTTCTGCGGTTGATTCCCGAACCGCCCGGAAAGATCGAAACAGGGAGCGTCACTTTCAACTGCAAGGATCTTCTGAAAATAAATCCGCAAGAACTCCGTGAAGTTCGCGGAAGGGATATCGCCATGATATTCCAGGACCCGATGACCAGTCTCAATCCGGTGCTGACCCTGGGAAACCAAATCATGGAGCCGCTTTTACGGCACACTTCCTTAACCCATAAGGAAGCCTGGGAAAAGGCCGTTGAAATTTTGCGCCAAGTGGAAATCCCCTCCCCCGTGGAAAAAATGACCCAATATCCGCACCAGTTGAGCGGCGGCATGCGGCAACGCGTGATGATCGGCATGGCATTGACCTGCTCGCCCAAAATTTTGATCGCCGATGAACCCACGACAGCCCTCGACGTCCTCATCCAGGCGCAGATCATCGATTTACTGCAACATCTGAAAGAACAAACCGGGATGTCGATTCTTCTCATTACCCATGATCTGGGCATGGTCACAGAAATTGCCCAACGCGTCATCGTGATGTATGCGGGAGAAATTGTGGAATCCGGTCCCGCCAGGGAGTTATTTCACACACCCCTGCATCCCTATACCCTCGGACTGAAAAACTCCGTTCCAAAATTGGGTCAAAAGAAGGAAACTAATAAGCGTCTTGTCGAAATTCCCGGCAACGTGCCTTCTTTAAATCAACTCCCTTCCGGATGCGCCTTTCATCCCCGCTGTCCCTCGGTCATGGAGCGGTGTAAAATCGATAAGCCCGTTCTGAGGGAAGTGGGCCACGGACGCGAAGTTTCCTGCTGGCTGGAGGGAAACCCATCATGACATCCCCTTCGTCAAACCCCAATCTGCTGGAAGTCAAGCAACTCAAAAAATATTTCAGCGTGGGCGGGAGCTTTCTGAAAAAATCAAAGCTCAACGTCCGCGCTGTGGACGGAATATCCTTCACCCTCAAGGAGGGCGAGACCCTGGGCCTGGTCGGTGAGAGCGGTTGCGGGAAATCCACCGCCGCCCGCGCCATTCTCAGGCTGGTGGAACCGACGTCAGGGGAAGTCCTCTACCGGGGGAAAAATCTTGCCGCCCTTTCACAAAAAGAAATGCAACCTCTGAGACAGGAAATGCAGATCATTTTCCAGGACCCGAGCGCTTCCCTCAACCCAAGCAGACGGATCGGGAGCATCCTGGAAGAACCTTTTAAAATCCATAACATCGCCGGCAAAACCGAGAGAAAGGAACGGGTGATCCAGCTTTTAAAACAGGTCGGACTCGACCCTGAGCATGCCCGCCGTTTCCCGCATGAATTCAGCGGCGGTCAATTGCAAAGAATAGGCATTGCACGGGCGATCGCCCTGTCCCCCCGTTTGATCGTCGCCGACGAGCCGGTTTCCTCGCTGGACGTGTCCATAAGGGCGCAGGTGATAAACCTCATGCAGGACCTCAAGGAAACCATGAACATCTCCTACCTGTTCATTTCTCATGACATGGCCATCGTGGAACATTTCTGCGACCGAGTAGCGGTGATGTATCTGGGTAAAATCGTGGAAATGGCAACCAGCGAAAAACTTTACACCGACCCCCGCCACCCTTACACCGAAGCCCTGCTTTCGGTCATTCCCCGTATGGAATCCGGGGCTGGCGAACGAAGTGAGCGTAGCCTTAAACTTGCCTCCCCGCGTGGCGGGCGACTATTGATAAAAGGAGACATTCCCAGCCCGGCGAATCCTCCCAGTGGGTGCGCGTTTCACCCGCGCTGTCCGATCAAGGAAAAAAAATGTGAAACTACTGTCCCTGAGCTCAAGGAAATTGCACCGGGGCATTTTGTTGCTTGCTTATTAAGGTAGAGAATTGGAACCAAAGATGAACACAGATAAACACAGATGGATAATTTTTGGAGTTCGGGGCTGGTGAGCGGAGCGAGCGTCAGCCCAGAGTTTCCTCCCCACGTAGTGGGGCGGATGGAAATCGGAATAATTTCAGACACGCATGGTCTTGTAAGGCCAGAAGTGTACGAGGCGTTTGAGGGGGTGGACCTCATTCTACACGCGGGGGACATCGGCAGTATCGATGTGATTCTGGAACTTGAACCCATCGCCCCGGTCAAAGCCGTTGTCGGCAATGTCGATGTGGACCTTGGCCCACGCTTTAAAGAGGAAATGTCTTTTGAGGTGCAAAAGCGGACCTTTCATCTCCAGCATATTTTAAAAAATTTCCCGGAAGAAAAAGAGGCATTTGCTCAACATGCAAAAAACACAACATCCCCCCCTCACCTAAATCCTCTCCCCCGTGGGGGAGAGGACGAATCTCCTTCTCCCTCTATAAGCGAAATTTTTATTTTCGGCCATTCCCACAAACCCATGAACCATCAAGCGGGAACGACGTTGTATTTTAATCCGGGAAGCGCCGGTCCGCGCAGGTTTAAATTGCCCATCACCGTGGGGCGCATCACGTTGGATAAAAGTAAGGTAACGGGAAAGATAATTTCTCTGGAATCCTAAATCCCGCCGCCGAGGGCTTTGTCCAGATTGTGGGCGGCGCTGATGAGGGCAAGGAACTAAGTTAACTTATTAATGAAACTAAAAATGGTCCAAATTTTTCACCTAGCTCGTGAAATTTCAATGCTGTTGATGTTAACCGGTCTAACTTACTAACCACTTTCAAAAAAGCTTTGGTTTCTTCTTCATCTTTTTCATTTTTGAATAGTGGCAGTCTTAAGAGCATTTCCCCCAAATTTCTTCTTAAAGCATCACGCAAACCCGATGCTCCTCGAATCTCATATTCTGTAAGAGCTCGACG
>JADFGI010000187.1 GCA_022567815.1 Nitrospinota bacterium | reverse complement strand
TTCCCTTAAATAACAAACCAACCGGATTGTTCTCTATATCAGTATCCTTTTCAAGCCCTTGGTACTTTCCCAAGTTGATTGTTAGGTTTAGGATTCTGTGGTGATTTAATTTTCTTGAAACTTTTACCTGGCCAGGAGAAATATTATTAATTCGAGCCAATTTTGGCGATAGGAAAAGCTTCGGGAATTCTTCTGGTGCATTTTTTAACTCGTCAAAAACTGAGGAAAAATTAATCCCAATACCTGTATATTTTACTTTAGATAATTGGCCAATATATTTCTCTGCTATATCTCCTAACAAACATTCTCTTTCAAAAGGCTTTGGATTTTCATTTTTTAAATCAAACTGAAAAATAATTCTTCCAGGATTACTAGTGATCGATAATCCATTTTTCCATATAACTTGAGAGATTTGTGGAGTCTCCAATCCTGATTTAATTGCCCAATCACTCGGAGCTATCCCATATTCCGTCAAAAACTGATGCGTCATGATGCTGGGATTATTTTGAGGACTTGTAACTACTATAGCTGATTGAAATACTTTGTACATAAGGGCGGGATATTTACTTGGCTGTAGCCGTTAAATAAAGAATGGAGAAACCAATGCGTTATAAAAAAACCTTGCAAAAACAAATAATTATGAATTCTATCACAAAATTCCAATTTTTTAAAATACTGCCCAATATTGATAATAAACCTCATAAATTATAGTTTTGGACAAGTATAGACAAAGGGTATTTATTTTAATCCTAATAATTTGAGTTCTTTAAAAAATAAGTATGACGAAGGTGTTTTGAGAGTTTTCATCATAAGAATCCCAAGGTTCTTAGATCGATTAGCGAAATTAGAAATTTTTACTCTCTCCTTATCATAAAACCTTCCCAGAGGAGCATGCCCGCGACCAGCAGGAGGAAGGGCGTGGCCAGGGGAAATCCGCTGGAGGCGTCGGCTGTTTGATGCGAATCCGCGCCGGATGAAAACTGCACCTGCATGTTGCCCAGAAGTTTACGAACCTCTTCCTCGGTAATTTTTTCCGACACCGATTCCCGTGTGTCGATGTTCACCGTGAATGTTCCCGCCGGGATGGTGTTGTCCGGCAGTTTGGAAACGATTCGGGACTCCGCGTTTTCGCCAGTCGCGGAATTTTCCTTCCCGGCTTTGCGAAACAGACGGTACACCCCCGGAAGGAAGGTCTCATCATAAGAAGTCCCCGCCAGTTGGGTGATCTTGCCATCTGGCGATTCCACAAACAGCAAGCTATCTGAAAGCGTGTCAGTCCATTCAAAAGCCTCCCCCACCAACAGTTCTGAATGCAGGATGCTTTCCAATCCACGCGCCGAATACTTTATCCAACGCTGAATCCACGGAAGAAACGTCGGTTGAATGGGGAAATTATTCCAATCCCGGTCCACACTGGAAACGTAGAGAATGACCTTGCCCTTGCCAAAATCAGATTCCACCACGGCGGGGTATTGGTTGGTGAATCGCAGGGGAACGGTGTATTTTCGATTTTCCCTGGGCTCCACGCTGTAGAGAGAGTTGAAACGAATGCTCTTCATTTCTTCGAGCGATTTGCCTTTAAAAACCTTCAAGACCGGATGGGCGCTTTTTTTCAGATCGAAGCGGAAAGGTTCATCGCTCAAGCCGACTTGATGCAGGGACGCGATGGATACTGGAAGCAGGTTGCCCAAATTTTCATTATAGTATTTGGGATCGATCTGATCCCCCAGCGCGATGAACAACGCGCCGCCGCGTTGAACGTATTTTTCCAATTGCCGTTCATAATCGAACGGCAGGTCGCGGACATTGCAAAGCATTACTGCTGAAAAATCGAACAGGTTGCGCACCTGCAATTCTTCCAGTGTAGAGATAGTGGGCTCGATATTGGAAAGCGCCACCGTGAACGGATTGAGCGCCTTTTCCACGTAAAACGATTCCCGTTGATGCGCGACGGTTTTGGGATCGCCATCGACCACCAGGACCTTGATTTTTTGATCCGGCTGAAAGGAGAAAAACCGTTTGTTGTCCACGCTGAGCGCATCGTCGGGAATTTCAATGGCGCCTTGAATCGCTTCGTTATCTTTCAGTGGGAAGGTGAATTCCTTTATCACCTCCTCCCCGGCGGCGAATTTCAAAGTTTTCTGCGACTTCTGCTTGCCATTGATTGAAAGAGAAACATCCAGCCCGTTAATGGGGCGGTCCGGTAAAAGATTAGCCACTTTGGACTTCACCCGGATGACCCGGCTGTTGGTGAGGAACTCCTGGCTCACCTCGGCCTGTTGCACGGCGGCGCGATTTTGTCCCGTGCGCAGTGCGGAAAAATCCACGAGGGTCACCGGATAGCGTTTATTGGCAAGCTCTGAATCCAAAAACTCATTCTCGTTCCATCCGTTTTTGTCCATGTCGGTGAAAATAAAAATCTGTTTTTCCTTTTGCGTTGCCGATTCCAGAAGTTGGAGAGCCATGGTCATCGCCTTGCCGATGCTGGTGGTTTGAAATGAGGGCTTGCTGGTTTTGAGTAATTTTTCCGCAAGAGAAGGGTCCTCGGTCCAGTCCTGAAGCAATCGTGTGGAGGAGGAAGCCAGAACGATGCTGTACGCGCTTTTCACCGGAATTTTGCGGACGGTTTTCAGCAACGCAGAGACAGCCAGGTCATACAACGCGCCGTCTTCGGAGCGCATGCCCATGCTGTAGGAGTCATCCAGAATGAAAACACTGGCCGATGGGGAGGCGGGAAGTAAATCCGCCGGTCCGCTAAACGAAAATATCGGATGCGCCAAAGCCAGGCTGAGTAACAGAATGGCCAGGCATCGGATCAAAAGCAATAGGAGCCGATTGGGCGCGGCTTTTTTGACCGACCGTTTTTGCGACTGGAACAAAAGATAGACCGCGGAAAAACGAATGTGTTTCTTCTGCCGCCGGGTCATCAGATGGATCAGGATGGGAATGGCGATTCCGAGCAGACCGAAGAGAAAAATGGGCGAGAGGAAATTGAGGTTCATAGCTCACCTCTCTGGCAAGTAAAGAGGTAATTTTTTCTCCTCGACTGAATATGGGTCTTCATACTTTAGTCAAGCTTTGCCGCTTTAGCAGGTAGTAGCTCAAGGCCTGATCCAGCGGCGTTGTGGTTTCGAGGAAAACGTAATCCACCCGCAATCCCAGACACAGTCTACGGAACGACTCAATTTGATGTTGCACCGCTTTCTGGTATTCCTCGCGCACGTCTTGCGGGTCCAGGCTGATTGGAGGATCGTCTTCCAGCGATTCAAAAATAATATCCCCTTCGAAAGGCAGCGATACCTCGTCCGGATGAAGAATATGGAACAGAATCACCTCCAGCCCTCTCGATACGAGGAGCTTGAGATCTTTATGGACATCACCCTCCCTGGTAAAAAAATCCGAAATCAGGATCAGCATTCCACGGCTTTGCAGACGTTCCACCAGCGTTCCGATCACCTGGTCAATGCGGGTGATCCCTTTGGGTTCAATCGTCGAAAGCCCGTGCAGGATGTGCTGTAAGTGGGAAGTCTTGGACCGTGGAGGAATGTGGTGAACCACCTGGTCATTGAAAAGAGTCAGCCCCACCGCATCGAATTGTTTCAAGAGAAGGCAGGCGAGAGAAGCCGCCAGCGTCCGGGCGTAATCCATTTTTGTTATCCCTGTCTGGTTTGGGGAAACATAGCTCATGGAGCCACTGCAATCGAGAAGGATGGTGCATTTCAGGTTGGTCGATTGCTCGAACTGCTTCACATGGTATTTATCCGTCTTGCCCACGACCTTCCAGTCGATATGGCGGATTTCATCACCGGGCGAATAGTCCTTGTATTCCGCAAACTCGACGCTCGACCCTTTGTGGCGGCTACGGTGGTTGCCGGACAACAGTCCCTCGACAAGATTCACCGCCCGCAGTTTCAGGGCGGAGATTCTGGCAAGAACTTCGGGATCGTAGGAAAAGGTGTCTTTTTCTTCCATGATTGTTTTTATAGAATAGGATATTAGATGAACCTTAATTTAATCTTAAATATTCAGGTCCGCATTGGCAAATTATAATCCCACCAGTGGGTTTTATTCCCTGCCCCGTTACACGGGGAGGACCCCGCCACGCGGGGAAGAAAATTGGGCCTGACGCTACGCGAGGCCCTGAAAACATACAAGGGATACTCTACGCTCACGAGCCCCAGCAAATTTGTGGATTATAGGGAAACTACTAATTCCTCAAAACCCATCGCACGTTAACTCTGGGTCCAGCGTCACGCTGGTTGCACGTTAATATTAGGTCCAGCGTTACGTTGCCTGCTTGTAGCAGGGTCGTTCATTGGGAAACCCGATTTTATCAAATGCCCGGCTGTCCTTCCCCTTGGCAGTTGACAACCGGGTTAAGGTTTATACAATAAAACGCTTTACTACCTAAACCAAATTGAAGGGTCCATTATATGAAGAAACCTTTTAATGATGATCCCGTTGATGTTCTGGTTAAAAAACATCTGATTCGGGAAGGGACCGTCCTTGACCTTCGGCTCAAGTATATCGGCGACGCCGGGCTGGAATACCTGGCGCAAAATGAAGAATTGTCCGGACTCCAGGAATTGAATCTGGAGCGAAACGAGATCACCGACAAGGGGATCAAAGCTCTGGCGGAATCGAAATTCATCACCGGGTTGAAGGTCCTGCATCTTGAGCGCAATGATATCGGCGATGAAGGTGCCAAATCCATTGCAAAATCGCCGGTTTTTTCCCATCTGACCACGCTCAATTTATGGAAAAACAAGGTGGGATCGGAGGGAACCCGCGAACTGGCCAACTCCATTAACCTGGTGAGTCTGGAAACGCTGGACCTGGCGCAGAATCAAATAGGGAATGAGGGAGCCAAGGCATTGTCGGAGAGTCCGACCTTGACGGGATTAAAATATCTGGAAATCTTTGGGAATTCCCTGACCGAGGAAGGGGTGAAAATACTCAAGGAATGCAATACGTTCCCGAACCTGCAAACCCTGGTTGTGGAATAAACCAGCGTGACGCTGGACTCCTCCGCGCAGGGCGCTCGCTCCCGCGAGAGGGAAATTGCTCACGCCGTGCAATGGGTTTATAGCTCGCGGAATCCTGAATCGTGCTGATTTTTCCTCCAGTATTTTTCAGAGGTTGTGTAAAAGTGTCTTTATATTCTTACAGGGCTCGTGTACCCTTTCGGAGCATGAAGGCTACGGAATGGATATCACAAACGGAGCGAGCGTCGGCCCAATATTTCCTCCCCGTGTGACGGGGTCCTCCCCACGTAGTGGGGCTGGTGGGAATAAAATACTGGCTGATGGCATCTAACTACAAATAAACCCTTGCGAGAGGAGTTAGGGGCTGGGTTAAACCGTGATATCGATGTTGTTTCCTGTAGCTTTGGGACCACTGGATTGGACTGTTTTCGCAACCTGAACGGCGGATTCGATCAATTTAAGAGCGGCTTTTCCTTCCTGTTTTTGAGCGTTATAGGCCTTGCCGGTGGCGGCGGTTTGAATCTGCGGTGAAACGGCGCTGACGTCACTTATTGAGGGCATTATCCGGTCTCGAGTTAGAAAAAAACGTAATTACTTATCGGCAAAAAAAGTTAAAACTTGAAGGCGGAGTCAAAATTCCCCGAATTTTTATGATTTTACCCCAGCGACCCCTTGTTTTGAGGGATTGATTGAAACCACAGATGAACACAGATGGAAAAAATAAAACGGTAGTAGCGCAGGCTTTCCAGCCGGTGCCACATTTAAAAAAAGCGGAATATTAACGCGGCAGGAGTGACGGTTTCATGAAAAAATTAGTTTGCAGTTTATTGGCGGTTTTTCTTCTGGCGGGGATTTCATTGCCCCCCGTTTCGGAGCCAGCCAGTTGCGATACATCCATAACCACTATATGCACTATTGAAATGTGGTTGGCCCACAAACACAAAAAGAAAAAGAAGGAGTTGCGGAGTTATCTTAAATCCAAATCCATAAAAGTGCTTCGGCACACCATCCAGTATTGGAAACCCAGAGGAGGGCATCCCCCGACCAATATTGCGATAGGCGGCGGTTTGAGCGCCGAAGACGCCCGCCTGGTGATCGACCTGGCTTTGCAATACAATGACGATATCAATGGATTGATCCATCAACGCCTCAATCCGTTAAACTATGTCGCCATTGCCACTTCCGCCTGGGATGACAATTCTGAAACGCCGATCACACAGGACCAGTTGGCGGCTTTGCGCGATTCCAAACTCACGACTGAAGAATTCCATCGCTTGTACCGCGAGTTGACCAAGGAAGCGGAAGTTGCGCAAAAGTTTTATTAACCCCGTGACACGGGGAGGAAAAGCCTGCTACGCATGAGGGCTGACGCTCGCTTTGCACA
>JADFGI010000186.1 GCA_022567815.1 Nitrospinota bacterium | reverse complement strand
GGTGGGCCACCTGCCGGGCCTTGTTGAAAAGACTGCCGCTGATTTTATTTTTTAACTCGTCCTTTTCGTTCAATTCCGTGACCAGCCGCTTTTCGACTTCATCAAACAGAATCGGCAGGAGTTGAAAGGCCATCAACCCCACCGTTCCGGCTTCCCTGAAGAAAGCCCGCAAACCTTTGTCCTCATCATGACCCGGTTTCTGATATTTAAACAAGTCGGCAGGCCGGGTGGTGTGCATGAATATCATGGAAATCAGGAACATCAAGGTCATACGGCAGGAAAAAAGCGCTCCCGCCTCCAATCCTTCCCATGTCAGCCCAAGTGAATAACCATCCATGACTTCAATAGATGACCCCGGAGTAAAAAAGACCGGAAATATTCCCAGAAACAGGATGAACCATACGAAAGTCCGCAGACGCTGATAAACTGCACGAATGCCAACCCCCGCCAAAAATAGTCCAATAAGGCATACCAGAGAAACGGCGGCGATTCCTATCCACCCACCCAACGCGGCCAAAACAAGCAATCCCATCCCCAGGAAAATCTTCCAGTTAATGGGCGTTTTATGGAGAAGAGAGTCGCCGGGAGCGTAAACACCTGGCATCAGATGGCTGAAGGAAAATTTATTTTTCATACGAAAGGAGTTGCGCTTCCAGAAATTCCGGGTTAATTAGAAGGAAACTTATGACTTCTCAAAAACCCATCGAACATAAATACTGGGTCCAGCGTCACGCTGGCCCCGCTACGCGGGGAGGAAAAGCCTGCTACGCAGGAGGGCTGACGTTCACTGCGTTCACGAGCCCTAAAAAGCTATAAATCCATCGCACGTTAATATTTGGTCCAGCCCTAGGCTGGCGTTAATATTTCATCCAGCGGTACGCTGGCGATCCGATTATATGTTTTCCGCCGACAACATTATAGAGCAAACCCGTCAATACGTAGAAGTTCAGCTAGCCGATGACGGTTCGGGCCATGACTGGTGGCACATTTACCGGGTCTGGATTCTTTCGGTCAAACTGGCCGAGGCGGAGGGAGCAGACCGCACGGTGACGGAACTTGCGGCGCTTCTGCATGACATCGCCGACTGGAAATTTCACGATGGGGACGATACCATCGGCCCCAAAAAAGCCCGGCAATGGCTGGAAAAATTGGGAGCGGATTCATCCACAATTGACCCTGTGTGCGAAATCGTATCCACGCTGTCCTTTAAGGGCGCAGGAGTCTCCACTCCCATGCGAACCCTGGAAGGAAAAGTGGTGCAGGACGCCGACCGGCTCGACGCCATCGGCGCTCAGGGCATCGCCCGCACCTTCGCGTATGGCGGCCACAAGAACCGGTTGATCTATCATCCCGACCAGAAACCGGTTCTGCACCAGAGTTTCGCCGACTACAAGAAAAACGACGGCCACTCGATCAATCACTTTTATGAAAAACTGCTCTTGCTCAAGGACCGGATGAACACCGCGACCGGAAAGAAAATGGCCGAGGAAAGGCATCTTTTCATGCAACAGTTTCTGGACCAATTTTTCAGGGAATGGGATGGAGAAGCATAAAGAAATTCTCAACCAGTGCGCGGAAATTCTGGCAAATAGCAAGCGGGTTCTGTTTCTGACCAGCGCCGGAATGAGCGCCGATTCCAATATCCCCACCTTCCGCGACAAGGACGGATATTGGAGGAATTTCCCGCCTTTCAAGGAAAAAAACCTCGAAGCGCAGGACCTCGCCAGCCCCTGGGCATTTCGCAACGTACTCCCGCACGCCTGGGCGTTTTATGAATGGCGGCGGCGCAACGCTCACGAAAATGAACCGCATGCGGGCTACCACATCATCAACCGCTGGATGGCCGACCGATTGGAGGGCGCGTTCATCCACACCACCAACACCGATGGATATCATCTACGCTCCGGTTCGCCCCCGGACTCGGTGATGGAGGTACACGGGTCCATGTGGCGGCTTCAATGCCTGGATGTGTGCAGTCATCATTTCTGGGACGAGCTTTCCGTTCCGCTTTGCGAAATGTCGCATGAAACCATGAAGGCCTGGGACTACCCAAAATGTATAAAATGCAGGGCCATCGCCCGGCCTCACATTTTAATGTTTGGCGACGGCGAGTATGTGGGCCACCCGGAGCAGGAACGAAATTTTCTAAGTTTTTTGCAACAGCCGATTGACCTGGCGATTCTGGTTGGAAGTTCGGGCGCGGTGCCGACCAATGATTATATCGCCCTTCACCTGAAAGACCGGGGAGGGAAAGTCATCAACATCAACCCAGACCCTGCCACCAACTCCATCGTCGGCACCGAACACTTCCTGCCGATGACCAGCGAAGCCGCGTTTATCGCGCTGGATGAAACTGCTTTTGGCGCAAATTCATGATCCCGTAGTTTTCTCAGTTTAGGGCTCAAACAATTTGATGTTTTTGGCCATTGCCATCGCCAACCCTTGGTTTAATAGGTGGGTTCAAGTCCCGGTTGATTTTATCCACGCCCCACCAAATAATATTTCTATCCCATTCAAAATATAGTATTCTTCATGAATACCCCTGATCTGTAAAATGGTAAACTGGTGTAAAGGTACTCTGAATCATTTGTTTTTATTGAAGTTAAACCAGAAAACCCACCCTTGGAGGAGGATTCCAATGCGGGTCGTTATTTTTGCGCTTGTACTATTTTTTGCCAGTTCTCTCCCAGGCCATGCAAAGTGCGCCAAAAAAGATGTGTGCGCCATGGTGGGCAAATTGGGTCACTTTGCCATTCTGGATAAATGCCCCGATGCCGGTCCTATGTTGGCGGAATGTAGAAAGGTTTCTAAAGAAACGATTGAAGATTTACCCGAACCTAATTTTGTCGACAATGGCGACGGCACGGTCACCGATACTGTCAACAAATTATTATGGCTCCAAAAAGGACTGAGTGAAAAAAAGTTCAGACTCAAGGACGCCAGGGCCGCGGCAAATATGTCCGAGGAAGCGGGACGCGAGGGTTGGCGGCTCCCCACTCTTGCGGAACTCAAAACCCTCATCTACAAAGAGCGGGTGATAAACAGGAGTGGCAAGAAAGCCTGGGTCAATCCCATGTTCGATGATGGCCTGGGCCATTATTACTGGACCACAACGACTTGCGACAAGGCCTCCTTTATTCAGGACCGTTTTCAAAAAAAGATCTGCCAGGAAGGGGAAAAAGCCGCGTGGTTCGTTCATTTCAATATCAATGCCGTTGGCTGGTTCCGCACCAATCTGGAAAGACCCCATATCTGGCTGGTTCAGGATGCTAAATGAACGACCCCGTAGCCAGCAGACCAGGGTATCCGGCAAGGATTTTCATATAAAAGCCGTTGAAAGCCACGGGGATTAAGACCCACTGGTGGGAATAATCTCAAACCGTATTTGAACTAAATAAAATTCTCCTTTTTCCCCCTGAGCAAACTCCTTTCGATAATCCGCGTTGACCTCGTCTGGCCGGAGCGTTATTTTTGTATTAACGTAGAAAAGATGAATCCAACATCCCCCCGGCATCATCAACACTTGTAACCCCGCTACGCGGGAGGAAAAGTGGGGCTGACGCTCGCTTCGCTTGTATATCCTTTTCATTAGCTTTCATGCCCCGCAGGGGTACACGAGCCCCGGAGAACCTCTGGGTGAAAATGTCAGGACGAAAAAATCGGCACGTGTGATATTTTACCATTGCCTTCATGCCCCGGAGGGGTAAAGCTGGATTCAGTCAGCCATAAACCTATCGAACGTAAACATTTGGTCCAGCCCTCAGGCTGGCGAGGGTGAGCAAACCCGCCCTCCGCGGAGGAGTAATTGAATAAATTAAATAATTTAAACTTCACCAACACCTTCATCGACCTGAGCCCGGAACTTTATCAGGCAAAGTCTCCCGATCCGGTGGTTGAGCCTTATCTGGTCGATTTCAATCCTGAAGGCGCGGAACTCATTGGATTGGACCCGGTGGAATCCCGGCGGCCCGAGTTCGCCGAGTATTTTGCCGGCAACAAACTTCTTCCCGGCTCGCAACCGCTGGCAATGGCCTATTCTGGCCACCAATTCGGATCTTACAATCCGCGCCTGGGGGATGGCAGGGGCATCCTGCTGGGGGAAGTGACCAACGGCAATGGACACAAGTGGGACATCCATTTGAAAGGAGCCGGTCCCACCCGGTTTGCGCGCGGATTCGACGGCAGGGCCACCTTACGCTCCTCCATCCGCGAATACCTTGCGGGTGAAGCTCTGCACGGATTAAACATCCCGACCACCCGTTCATTGGCCATTATTGGCATACGCGACCTGATCTACCGGGAAACGCCCGAATTGGCGGCTGTGCTGGTTCGCATCAGCGATTCCCATGTCCGTTTCGGGAGTTTCGAGTTGTTTCATTACACCAACAATCCGAACAGGGTCACAGAGCTTGCCGATTATGTCATCCGCCATCATCACCCGGACATTGAAAACGAGTCGGACAAGTATCAAATATTTTTTCGCCGGGTTTTGCATAAAACCGCGCTTCTAATTGCGAAATGGCAGGCGTCCGGGTTCGTGCACGGGGTGATGAACACCGACAACATGTGCGTCACCGGCGTCACCTTTGATTATGGCCCATACGGGTTCATCGACCGATTCGATCCGCGTTACACTCCCAACCATTCGGACACCAACGGCAGGTATGCTCTGGGCCAGCAGGCGGAAATCGGTTACTGGAACTTGAGCAAATGGGGGGAAGCCTTGTGTCATCTGATCGATCCCGAAGACATTTTGGAGGAACTGACGCAATATCAACCAACTTATAACAAAATTTACCGCGACCTCATGGGGCAAAAACTCGGACTGGGTATTCTGGATTCGGAGTTCACGGAACTGATGGGAAACCTGTTCCAGCTTCTTCACAATAATCCCGTGGACTACACGAATTTTTTCCGCGCCTTGTCGGATTATCCCGAGGGTAATCACGCGGGAATATTTCTGCCTTTCAGCAACCGCAAGGAAATTGAAGATTGGCTGGATCGGTACAGGCGGTTGATCGAGCGCGAAGGCACAACCTTCGAGGAACGAAAGCAAGCAATGGATGGCGTGAACCCAAAGTTTCTTCTGCGCCAATATCTTTTACAAAGAGCAATCGACAAGGCGGTGAAAGAAGCGGATTTTTCTGAAATCGAACGATTACGGGTTCTCTTGCAGGACCCATTCAGGGATCGACCGGATATTTTCAAAAAATATAATATCGACCCAGAGTATTATGCCTCGGATACGCCGGATTCGATGCAGGGCATGCAGTTGAGTTGCTCCGCCTGATAAGTAACGGAGAACGGTAAAAGATTAAACCAATTTATTTTGCGGTCTGCGGTCTGCGGTCTGCGGTCTGCGTTATCTTAATGAGAGGTAAACTGAATGATCCAGATAGACGGAGAAATAACCGAAATCACCACCCCGCCCAATAAGGCGGATCAATTCCGCGATGTCACCATATGGCTGCCGGAAACGGAGGAACACGTGGAATTTAAGTTTACGCTGGAATCATTTAAGTCGGCGGGGTTTGCTGAGGGGGACAAAATATCCATCAAGCTGGAAAAAAAGTTCGACATCGATTCCCTGACGAAAGACCTGATGAATATGTAACCCCCACTACGTGGGGAGGAAAAGCCTGCTACGCAGGAGGGCTGACGCTCGCTACGCTCACGAGCCCTTAAAAGCTAAAATCTATTGCACGTTAATACTGGGTCCAGCGTCACGCTGGTCTGTGGGTCCAAATAACAAATTCTACTTCGCTGCGGAAACCGGGTTTTCTTTAAGTTTCTCCAACCGGTCGATGAGGGGTTGGGCTTTTTTCCACTTGCCCGTTTTGCGGTACAGGTTGGCGAGGTTATTGAGCGACACCCGGATATTCGGATGGTTCGGACCCAGGGAATTTTCCCAGATATTAAACGATCTCAGGTAAAGCGGTTCGGCTTTATCATATTCCCCTTGGGCGTAATACAGTCCGGCAAGGTTGTTGAGCGCCGTGGCAACGGTGGGATGCTCGGCGCCATAAGCGTTTTCCTTGATTTCCAACGACCTTTGCAGGATAGGTTCCGCCTGGGTAAAAAAGCCTGTCTTACGGTATAATTCCGCCAGGTTATTGAGAGCTTGAGCTACCTGGGGATGGTCGGGTCCCAGGGCCTTTTCCTTGATTCGGATTGACCGCAAATAATAAAGCTCCGACCGGGTATAATCTCCCGTGCCATAGTAGAGTCCGGCAAGGTTGTTCAGGGAGGAAGCCACTTTCGGGTGTTGCTCTCCGAACACATCTTCCCTGATTTTCAATGACCGCAAATAAAGCGGTTCGGCTTTTTCATAATTTTCCCGCTTGCGGTAAAATTCGGCCAGGTTATTGAGCGA